>JAEHCK010000093.1 GCA_020696345.1 Thermoplasmata archaeon
CAAGTCGGCTGGAATCGGGCGCCTGAGCCTCTGCAATTGTTGAATACAATTTACTTTTAATGAAATACCCGCCGCCTGTAAATAGTGTATCCACCAAGGTTGGTTGAAAATATGACAGGATCGCCAACACACTTCCAATAATGATCACAAACCCGGGTATTACAATGATCCATGGTAGGTCGCGGGTCGGTACGAAAGCTAATCCAATGATTAAAAATGCAATCATTAAATACAGAGGTTCCATCCAGGTGCCGATATTGAATAATGCATACCAAGGTAATGATATGCCTAGACCAACTGCAAATGCGAGATACATACAGACAAATATCCCCAATGAATCGGTCTTTCTAATATGATTCACCACTGCAAGTACTAAAAAGCTGATCAATACGATCACCATCACGTATGGAAACCCTTTCCAGATCAATGCAACGGTGGCTATTGATAAACCGCATAGGATCGAATAACTTATAGAAACGGGGTTTTGTATAAAGAAATCCTTGATCCCATTGGTAATATCAACCGGGTTCTTCCAACTCACGACCCAGTATTTGTCTTTCAAGTGGCCTACAGCCTTGGCTAAGAAAAAGATAGTGCATACCACAAAGAACACGACCATTGCATCATGGTCGGAAAAGCCCAGTGGTGACCGCTCGACATGTGATGCCATGATGCTCATGAAGAATGCGGCAATCATTGCCGGTTTACGGCCAAACATATCTCGGGTCAAAAAATATACGGGGAAGATCGTTAATGCGCCCCAGAGCGCCGGTGAGAATAAGAACACATACCAGGTGGCTGTATCGGTATCTCCATTGAACAGTGGCGAAATGAACAGCCCGGTTATTGCGTTGCTCCAGTCGTAAACAGGTGGCCGTGGGTTTGCACCTACCAGCGGATAGTCAAGCAATGGATCGAATTTTAGGTGATAATGATATTGTTGTGCAAAATCAATAACACGTTTATGATAAAACGGGTCGTTACCAGAAAGTAAGAAACCATCTTCTGTGGCTATGGGATAATAAAAATATGCTCGTAAAAACAATGAAAAACAAAATATTATGATCAAACCTGCGATAATTTGCCAGTCCTTCTTTAACCAAGTAATTATCGGGTTATCATGAATTGATCTTGCTTTTTCACTTTTATCCTTTGACATAACTATTTTTTTTGATCCGATTTTTGAGCGTTTCCGAATCCTGTTATACTTTTGTTCAATAGGCATAGGTTCACCAATTATGTACTTTCAAGTGGGTATTCGATGGATGTTTACTGACGAACGGAATTTGTCCAATATATTTTCTTATACTTATTAATTTTGGTATAAAAAATGCGAGGGCTGGGATTTGAACCCAGGAACCACTAAGGACAAGGCCCTCAACCTTGCGCCGTTGACCAAGCTTGACTACCCTCGCAGATAGTGTGGACGATCTTTTTTATTTTTCTATCCTGTTAAATACCTCCAAATGATCATTAGTTAGGTCTTTTACTAATTATTTCCAATTACTATGGGCCCAAGCGATCTAGCCCTCTTTGCTACAGTATATTGAACTAATATTATTGAAGTTTTGCATTTTCAAATATTGAACTAATGGTGAGTTCTTGGAATTATGGGTGTTGAGATGTTCTATATTTCGATTCATTTTTAGGATGTTCTATTTTGTGATTAATTATCAGGATGTTCTATTGCGTGATTAATTATCAAGATTTCTGATTTATTATCGTTAATTCATTTGTGCATCCTGTTATCCTAGCGACATTTACAACATCCCGCCATCTCAACGACATTTAGAACATCCTGTTATCTCTTCGACATTTAGAACATCTTGCTATCCCAGTGATATTTAGAAGATACTGTCATATCAACGACATATACAACATCCCATTATCTGCCAGTCGACCAACTCGTTGAACTTAAATTATTATTCTATCCAATCAAAACGCAAAAGTATAGTAATATTATTAATGTTTTAAAGCGTCCTCTTTCCACTTCCCTTGATCAACAATAATTAATTACACAGATAAATAACTAGCGCCTGGAAATTAAAAATAATTAAAAAATAGAAAAAAAGCAATTATTTCAGCTTCGAGACCTGTTCCCTAAAGTTATTGAACTTACCTTCTAAGAATTTCAAGGTGTACGCAAAGGCTTCTTTCGCAGTCATTGAAGTGTCTGTTTCAAATGTAAATATAAATTTTGTATCATCACCCTTGATAGTCAGCGGTAATTCAGCACTCTTGTCGGATATGAACTTTTTATGGGCCGCACAAACCTCGATGCATGAATTACACATTATGCAATCTTCCACATTATCTCGGGTCACTAATTTTTTTGCTTTTATCTCTAATATATTCTTTGGACATATCTCAACGCATTTGTCCATTAAGTCGTCAGTATTTTTGAATAATTTATTATCGATCTCTATCTGTGGATAGTATTTGTATCCAACGCCCGATGTTGGCTGCCATTTAACATGCATTTTACCGTTACCCAATTGCGCAGTAGCATAGATCAGTAACGCCTGATCTTTATCCAATTTCACCAATGGTATTAGGTCTTCCTTGATGCTGAATTTGGAATCGCCAAGTGGCTCAAGATCGCCAGAATACACCGTGCACGGACCTTTTTTGTTCAGGTTATACATGATCGTACAGTTCGGGCATCCTTCACCTTTACATTTACATGTTTCGCGAGAATTGAATAATTTCAGGTCCGAGGGTATGGGTATCAATCCAAGCCGATGTGCGATGATCTCATCAAAGAGCGGTGATACACTTTGATATTCCTTACCCGCGTTATCACGAATAGGTCCCAAATGAAATTCCACATCTTCGATCGCCATCTTCGGAACTTCTGCAACCAAAACACGCCTCATAGTGTTTACGAAAGAGGGTGTTGTGTCTGTAATTACAAATTTCATGGAATAATCTGTTAACTCTTGGATCTTAAACTTCATAATTACACCCTTCTACCACGTCTGCCACCCGGTTTCTTTGTACCATCGTGCGGGATAGGCGTTACATCCTCGATGCGACCGATCTTTAATCCTGCCCGTGCAAGTCCTCGGATCGCCGCCTGTGCACCCGGTCCTGGCGAGGTCGGGCGATTGCCACCACGTGCTCGGACGCGTACATGTACATTTTGTATCCCTTTTTCTTTTGCTATGTCCGCAACTCTCTCGGCCGCGCGCATGGCAGCATATGGTGATGACTCATCCTTTGCAGATTTCACAACCATACCACCAGAGCATTTTGTGATGGTCTCGGCTCCGCTTAGGTCCGTTATCGTGATAATGATGTTATTGAACGATGCATAAATATGCGCTATACCCCATTTACTCATTATTATTCCTCCTTATCATTAGGCGTAGCCTCGGCTGCCTCAGTGGCATCTGAAGGCTTGGTGGTTTCAGGCTCACTCTCAACAACTGCTTCTGATCCTTTGGGTTTTTCTTCTTTTCCTTCTCCTTTTTGCACAGGCGGATCCTCCGACACTGCTCCGGACTCTGATTTCGTCTCGGAATCTACACTAGTTGTGGTCTGAAGTGAGATCAACTTTGAAACCTGGCCATCGCCTACGGACATCTCGACTGTCGGTTTTGGTCGCATGGGATGCAGCTCGTTGGTCAAGGATGAATATGGATTATATACAATAGACTCTTCTTCACTATTTTTTACCAAATATCCTGGTATTGTGACCTTTCGATCACTCACCGAGATATGGCCATGTACTATAAATTGCCGTGCCTGTTTGGCTGTGTGTGCTAGACCTTTCAAGTATACCTGGGTTTGTAATCTTCGATTAAGAATTGTTTCAAGCTCTAAGACCAACACTTCATTCAGACTTGAATCGGTTTTAAGCAAGCCCATATTGGTTAACCTGGCCATTAATTGGTTTTTCTCTTTCTCTGCCTGCACATCGGCCATACGTAACCGTGCGTTCAATAATCGTGCTTGCTGGCGAAACTTACGTAAAAGTGATTGTGCTTTCCAAACCTCACGTTTGTTCTTCAAACCGAATTTATTGACAATATCTTTCTCAAGTTTAATTCGGTCACCTTTCCATGGGTGTTTTGGAGTGTCGTATTTACGCCTAGGAAATTTTGGGTTCCCCATTAGAATTCCTACCTTGTAAATTATTTTACTTACCAGACTTTGATTTTTGTTGCTGGTGTTGGATCTTCTTTCGCATTACGCCAACGGTTATTCCTGTTCGACCATTTGAACGTGTACGCTGGCCACGGACTTTCTGACCTTGTTCATGGCGGATGCCACGGTAACAGCGGATCATTTTCAGCAGGTTCAGATCGTTACGTAGTGTGCTTTGAACCTCGGAACCTATTATATGCAGATCTTCACCGGTATCAAAGTCTTGCTGGCGATTCAACATCCAACTCGGAAGCTCTGTATTCATTTCTTCTACAAAGGCTGCGAGTTTTTCAACCTCGGAATCAGTCAGATCTCCCATCCTTTTTGTTCGTGGGATCCCTAATCGATCTGTAATTGCTATACCTAATCGAATTCCTATACCTTTAACCCCAGTTAAACCCTGAGGCACGGCATATTCACCTTCCAGGTTGGTTGTTGCTATACGAACAATATATTTAAAATCCGGGTTTTCGTCATGCTCTGACTCTTTGGTTTTTATCTCCTCTTTCGGCTTTGATCTGTCTTTTTTGTTAGATTTCTTCTTATCATCGCCAGCTTTTGCTTTATTATCTGATCCTTTTTTAGCACCTTCTTTAGTAACGTCATGTTCCTTCTTTGTATCTTCATTTTTTTCCAATCAGGTTCCTCCATAATCGAGGATAAATTAATAATTATTATTATCTGAAAGCAACGACTAATATTATAACTTATATATTAAGTTTAGTAAAAAATCAATAAAAGGGATTACAAAATCCTATTATAAAGATGATTATCCTTTTTCCCCCTGTGATCAATTGATCTCGGACACTATTTATTGGTTGCCTCGAATTGGGCCAGCATATTAATAATATTCCAGATCAATGTGCGTCCATGAAGCGGAATATTTGGGTCATTTGCAAGTTCGTCAAGAATAGACGTCGCACTTGCAGTTCTGACATCTAACGCTTCTTTCGAGTTCAATAATATCTCTTTGGATTCCTTAGAACCGCGTCGAATATTGCGCGGTACAGATGTGTCTTCCGATAACTGGTCAAGTACCTCGACTATTTGCCTGATACGGGTTTCGACATCGTTTTCAGCCATCATCCGACCTCCTTGTTTTTTAACTGAATTTTCCTGTATAATGTCTTTTTCATTATAAGGTTTTGTATGAAATTGACATTAATTTACATTTTCATTAGATAGAAAGATTAAATATTTATAAGAGAATCGGTGCGAATATGACTTTGAGAGAGGCAATGTTCTGGGAAGTGTTACCCGATAAAGCCGTAAAATGCCAACTATGTGCACATAATTGTAAGATCAACGATGGTAAATCCGGTATTTGCCTGGTTCGGGTCAATAAAGGCGGGAAATTATTCACAATGGTGTATGGTCTCGTGTCAGGTGGTGTTGTAGATCCGATCGAAAAGAAGCCATTATACCATTTTTACCCTGGCTCGGGCGTGTATTCCTTTGGCAGCATAAGCTGTAATTTCAAGTGTGCAAACTGTCAAAATTGGCACATCTCACAGATCATGCCGCAGACGGGATTGGTAAAAGAAGTGGCGCCAGAGATCGCAGTGGGTCTGGCTAAACAATTAAATTGTAAAGGGATCGCCTGGACATATAACGAGCCTGCCATATGGTTTGAATATAATTATAACGGTTCGAAATTTGCAAAAAAACTCGATCTGTACACTGTCTATGTCACAAATGGGTTCATAAATCCGGAACCGTTAAAAATGATCGCACCATATCTGGATGCGCTCAATGTGGATGTGAAATCATTCGATGATGAGTTCTATCGCAAGATCTGTAAGGGTCGTTTGGAGCCTGTGTTAAAGACCGCCAAGCTGGCAAAGAAATTGAAAATGCATGTGGAGATCACAAACCTGGTCATTCCTACATTGAACGATGATCCCGAGCAAATTCGCGAGTTAGCGAGTTGGGTCTATCACAGTCTGGGTCCCGACACACCATTGCATTTCAGCCGGTTCAGACCCCATAATAAACTGAAGAACATTTCGGTGACACCGGAGAAAACGCTTGTTATGGCATATAAGATCGCAAAGGACATTGGGCTGAAATATGTATTTTTGGGGAACATTTACCATCCGCGGTACGGGAATACGTATTGTCCTAACTGCGGTCATCTAGCAATTCGGCGAGGTGGAACATTCGGTGTGAAGAACATTAACCTGGTTAACGGGCGGTGCGTGAAGTGTAATGAGAAAATATTGGCTTATCATTGAAAAGAAACAGTAATGTTATATATTCAGATTTCTTTTCCTTTGCTTACATAAGGATGAAGTTAAGGTGGTTAAGGATATGGTTAATATAAAAAAGGTGAAGATCGTAAATTTGATAGTTGTAATTGTTTTAATATTTGGCGGATTTGGCGTCCTGCCATTTATGTTTGATTTTAACGTGGAGCAATCGAGTGTGAATGCTGCAACCACGCGCTATGTCTACCCCGGTGCCTCGGGTCTCAATAATTACACCACCATCCAGGCGGCGATCGATAACGCAAGTGCAGGCGATACCATCATGATCTGGGCGGGAAACTATACTGAGAATGTGTTGGTAAATAAAACCTTGACAATAATTGGCAACAGCACGACAAACACCACGATCGACGGCGGCGGGAGCGGCGACGTTATGCAGATCACGGCGGGTCTGGTAAACATTTCCGGATTAACCATGAACAATTCGGGCTCATTAATAGGTGATGCGGGTATTAAAATTGATAATTCAGATCGTTGTCGAATAGAATCTTGTAATTTATCAAACATATCAAATGGTATTTACCTCGAAAGATCCTGGTTCAATACTATTAAAAACAATAATTGTACCAACAATACCTACAGTGGCATTTATGTCACCGATGGATCTAGTAATAATAGTATTGAAAACAACAATTGCTCGGGCAATAATGACGGATTGCAATTGATAGATGCATCAAATAATACTATTTCAGGTAATGATGTAATAAACAATTCTGATGATGGTATCGAACTATCTTCGTCGACAAATAATATTATCAACAATAATACGATCTCAAATAATTCTGATGATGGCATAGACCTGGATTCGAACAGCGACAATAATAAGATATTAAACAACACGATTTCATCGAATTTATACGGTACCTTCCTCACTGATGCAGACAATAACATTGTATTCAATAACACCTACACGAACAATATCAACTCAAGTATTGGTCTGTACTCCTTTAGCACCAATAATAATATCTCAAATAACAGCTGCTCCGGGAGCTTGATCTGTATTAGTTCTTTTCTTGCCAATGGAAATATTTTCAAAAATAATACATTATGGTTAAACCAAATAGGTTTTGGTTTTAGCCAGTCTCATAACAACAGTTTAACCAATAACACGATATCTTTTAGCACCTTCAATGGCATCTATCTCGAAAATTCTGATAATAATTCCATTTCAAATAATACTCTCAACAATAATCCTGTAGGTATCAATCTTACTTCCGGTACAGACAATTGTCAAATTATTAACACTTCGATAATTAATTCGGTAGTATTTTCGCTCTTCCTGAACGGCAGCTCAAACGCACTTACCCTCAACTGCACACTAGATTTGTCAAAAGTTCATTATCACGATAATACATCGAGTTTGACGGTGCAATGGTACATGCATATTAATGTGACTAACGGCACCGGTGCATCGGTTTCCGGGGCTAATGTCGTTGTAGAAGATAACTCATCAAGCGTGATCTTTACGGGCCAAACCGATGACTATGGCTGGTCCAAATGGGTAATATGTACAGAATATATCGAGAATATCACCGGAAAAACCCCAATACTTACCCCACATAATGTAACTGTATCCAAAGTAGGCTTTGAAGATGCCTATACCGACCCTAAACCCACAATGAATATGACTAAGATTGTATATGTGATCCTCTACAATGATATAATTCCGCCTAACCCACCAACTAATTTGACATTCAGCGCCATTGGTGGAACCTACCTGAATTTCTCGTGGGACCCTTCCAATAGCTCGGATGTGCAGGGCTATAAGATATATATCAATGACACCGGGTCAAGCTCAAGTTTTCACTGGCTGGGAAATTCCACTAATACTTACTTCAATGCCACAAACCTGATAGAAAATACCACTTATTACTTTAACATCACCGCTTTTGACGAGGTGCCTCTGGAGTCTACGCCACTGCAGGGAAATAACATCACAGATGAATTAATACCTGAAACGCCCACAGATCTCGTTTTCACAGAGATAGGCAGTACCTATCTAAACATCTCCTGGAATGCGTCCACCAGCACCGATATTCTTGGATATTATATTTATATCAATGACACTGGTTCAACTACCAGCTTTCATTTACTTAATACGACCTCGAGCACTTTCTATAATGTAACTGACTTGGTTGACGATACGATATACTATTTCAACATCACGGCCTACGACATTGTTCCTTATGAATCTGCCCCATTGACCGGTAACAGCAAAACAAGTGACATCACACCGCCTAACCCACCCACCAATTTGACATTCAGCGCCATCGGTGGAACCTACCTGAATTTCACTTGGGATGCTTCCAATAGCTCGGATGTGCAGGGCTATAAGATATATATCAATGACACTGGGTCAAGCTCAAGTTTTCACTGGCTGGGAAACTCTACTAATACTTACTTCAATGCCACAAACCTGATAGAAAATATCACTTATTACTTTAACATCACCGCTTTTGACGAGGCACACCTGGAGTCTACTCCACTGCAGGGAAATAACATCACAGATGAATTGATACCTGAAACGCCCACAGATATCGTTTTCACAGTCATTGGCAGTACCTATTTGAACATCTCCTGGAACGCATCGACCAGCACCGATGTACTTGGATATTATATCTACATCAACGACACTGGTTCAACCACCAGCTTCCGTTTGCTCGATTCAACAACTAATACATATTATAATGTTACGGGTTTGGTCAATGATACTGTATACTATTTCAATATTACAGCCTACGACATTGTTCCTTATGAATCTGCTCCATTGACCGGTTACAAAACGACCATTGACCTAACCCCACCAGAGCCGCCCACAAATCTGGTGTTTGACTTGAATGGCGGGATATACCTGAACTTCTCATGGACAGCATCCACGAGCTATGATATAATGGGGTATCATGTATTTATTAACGATACCCTTTCTTCCGACAGCTTCCATCCCCTTGGAACAACACAAAATACTTACTTTAATGTTACTGGCCTGCTTGAAGAGACTAAGTATTATTTTGTGGTTATAGCCTTTGACGACGTCCCATTCAACGCCACGAACCTTACGGGCAATATTACCACCGCAGATATCACCGCACCAAATACGCCAACGAACCTGCAATTGGACGGTATAGGTGGTACCTTTGCAGAGATATCCTGGTCGGCCTCAACCAGCGCAGATGTATCGGGTTACGATATTTTCATCAATAATACTGGCTCCGCTTCAAGCTACCATTATCTCGCTTCAACTGCTAGTACAAATTACAATGCCACCGGCCTGGTCCAGGAGCTCACGTACTATTTCCAAGTAAGAGCTTATGACGAGGTGCCGGTCTATTCTGCATTCACACTTTCTATCCAGGCAGTTACACTGGACATTACCACCCCCGGTGCACCCACATCTCTGGAAACAATAGACGTCTCGGGGCGCACACTTACACTATCCTGGGCTGCCCCGGCTGATACGGATATTGCCGGATACCAGGCGTATGTGAATGATACCGGTGCGGACGCCACCGGACCGTTCCATCTTGTTCAGAATATACAAAGCACATCTACGAGTTACCCGGTATCGGGCCTGATGGAAGAAACAACCTATTATTTTGTCATCAAGGCATTCGATGAGGTGCCCAATTATTCGATATATTCCAATGTGGCAAGTGCAACTACCCTGGATATCACCAAACCTGCAAAACCTACTGGCTTTTATACCGATGCGGTATACCCGAGAGCGGTTGAACTCAAGTGGGATCTCAACACGGAAGCAGATGTGGCCGGGTATAAATTATTGGTTAATAACACCGATAAAGGCTCCAACGGGCCATTCCATGAAGTGGTATCACTTGGTAACACGATCAGCAACGAGATCGTGTCCGGTCTTGCCGAGGAGACCACATATCATTTCATATTGATCGCCTTTGACGAGGTGCCGAATTACTCGCCAAATTCCGATGTGGTGACCATAACCACCCCGGATGGTACCACACCACAACCACCCACTAATGTCAAGATCACCAAACGTGCTATAACTGCACTCACCTTAACCTGGGAGTCAAGCATTGATGATGATGTCGAGGGATACAATGTCTACCGCTCCGAATCGGAGAGTGGTGTTTTCGTAAAGATTAACGACAACTTTATTGGAGGTACCACTTATAAGTATAAGGACGACGATCTTGTAGAAAATACTACTTATCACTACAAGATAACTGCATATGATGAGGTACCTAATGAATCCGAGTTCTCAGAATCGGTCTCTGGAATGACACGACTTGGTCCACACCCGCCCGAGTTACGTAACCCACCGCTCGAGATCACATTGATAGAGGATACCCCTGACGACAGCTCAATTAAATTATACAATTGGTTCTATGATATCAACGGCGATATTTCAAGGTTTAAATGTATTGGTCAAAAACACATCGCGGTTGAGATATTTTCGGGTAATGGAACGGTCATACTCAGACCGGAAAAGAACTGGAATGGATTCGAGTATCTTAATTTTACAGCCGAGGATGGTTTGTTCGATGTTTCGCACAAGATCAAAGTAACCGTGACGGCGGTGAACGACCCACCAGATGTGCCCAAGATAACCAAACCCAAGGATATTAAGATCAAAGACGGCGAGTCACTGGACTTCGCGGCGGAATGCACCGACCCGGACATTGATTATGGTGATGAACTCACTATTACATGGACTTCTAACTTATCGGGGGAGATCGGTGATGAGAGCTCATTAACAGACATAATACTCCCTCTTGGAATGCATTTGATCACCATTGAGTGTGAAGATAGATCGGGTATGGCCTCAAATGCTACAATGAAAATAACCGTATCCGAAACAGAAGAATCCGACAGTGATGATGACGGGATGCCAAATATGTGGGAACGTGATAATGGCCTCGATCCCAATGATGCAACCGATAAGGACGGAGACCCTGATGGGGACCTTCTGTCAAATCTACATGAATTCCAAAATAAGACTGACCCGCAATTGAGTGACACCGATAATGATGGTCTCTCTGATCTGAAAGAAATCGAAAAATATAAAACAAACCCCACCAAACGTGATACCGATGGTGACGGCCATATTGATGGTAAAGATGCATATCCTTTGGATTCTGAGAAATGGGAGAAATCCACAAGTGCAGCCGACAATACTATGCTTATCATGGCGGCAGTAATAATTATTATCATTATCATAATTCTAATATTCGCTTTCGTGCTCAAGCGCCGTAAAGGTGGGAAGGATAAGGGAGAAGCCAAGGAAGGGATGGAAGGTGAAGGTATAATTGGATTCGAAGGAGGGGGTGAAGGTGAGGGTGAATTACCTCCCGAGCAACCCATGTATCCACCGTTCCAACAATTTCCACAATCACCCATGTTTCCCCCGCAATGGCCACCACAGCAATTTCCACCAATGGGGGGACCGGGACAGGGACCTCAAACTCAAACTCTGCCTCAACAACCACCAACACCACCGGGAGGATATCCGCAGGAATCGCCAGTACAAGAGCAAGATTCAACGGTTCAAACCGAACTGGAAGACCTTCAAAAAGAGCTGATGAAAGGTGAAGAAAAGCCAGAAGATCAAATACCAAAACCAGAAGATGAGCCTAAGCCTAAAGATGATGAACCTGAGTCAAAACCCGAGCAGGCAGATCCAGATCTGGATGTAAAGATCAAGGATATGGTAATTGAAGGCGCCCAAGCTTTTGGCGAGGAACGATATACCGATGCTATTATTGCATGGCAGCAAGTTCTGGAAATAGAGCCGGATGAACATTCGGATATCAAGGATGCTATCAAGGATGCCATGAATAAAATGAAAGAAGCTGATGCACCTGCTACCAATGAATGAATTATCAAATAGTGCAATAACCAATAATCAAGCACCTGCGCAAAAATAAGAATATTTAATAATAATATCTTATTTTTTCTCGAGCTTAGAATTACATAATGGACTTTAGATCAAGATAGAATTCTAACCCCAATAACCAAATAAATTTCAATATTCAATTACCGAATCACCAAACACGGATCAATTTTTGTTTGGATAATTTAGTATTGATGACTAGGCCAACTTGCTTCGCCAAGTTGTCTCGAGGTAAAAATTATGATTTAATTAATATACTATTACGATGATTTTTGGCTCCAGATAATTTTCGAAGAAAATTAATAAGCTCTGGAAAATCCTTTGGCTTTTCCACAGTTGGTTATTATTTGGTTATTGTTTTTTGTTACTTGGTGATTGTATTATTCATAATATAATCAAACTTCAATGACTAAGCACCAATACCTAAATCGATATTTATTTATCTCTATCAACCTATAACGGCGGTTATATACACATCTAATCAAGAAATCATTACCATCAGGGGGTAAGATCTTGGTCAATGAACCACAGGTATGTCCATTGGATTTCAGGTATGGTCTAGCACAGATGAAGAATATCTTCAGCGAGCAATCCCGGCTCGAGCATCTGCTTATGGTGGAGGCCGCATTAGCGCGTGCACATGCAAAGTTAGGTAATATCCCGCAAAAAGATGCCAGGATCATCACTCAAAAGGCAACCACTAAGTATGTGACATTATCCAAAGTAAAAGTGATCGAGCTCGAAACAAAACATGATCTCATGGCCGTGGTACGCGTGCTCACGAAAGCATGCGGCTCGTCGGGCAGATCGGTTCATTTGGGTGCAACATCCTATGATATTGTCGATACTGCAACGGCACTTCAGATCAAAAGCGCGATCGAGCAATTTGAGCTCGACCTATCGGCTCTTCTTCGAACTCTGAGCGCCATGGCAAAAGAGCACACAAACACTATCATGCTGGGCCGGACCCATGGCCAGGCCGCTGTGCCCATCACGTTTGGCTTGAAGTTATCGGTATTTGCCATGGAATTCTATCGCCATTTAGAGCGTTTGGCCGACACCAAACCACGAATTTGTGTGGGTAAGTTTTCCGGTGCGGTGGGTACGGGCGCGGCCTTGGGCAGCTCCGCGTTGAAGATACAAGAATTGGTGATGTTAGATCTTGGATTAGGCACCGAACTGGCGGCGACGCAGATCGTGACCCGGGATAGGCATATTGAATTCATCGGTGTATTGGTGAACATTGCCACTAGTGTTGAGAAGATGGCCACAGAGATCCGGAATCTGCAGCGCAGTGAGCTTTTGGAAGTTGCCGAGTCGTTCGATGCAGAAAAACAGGTTGGAAGCTCGACCATGGCACATAAACGCAACCCGATCACCAGTGAGAATATCAGCGGGCTTGCACGCGTGATTCGCGGCTTTATAATACCGACCTATGAAAATGCATTACAATGGCACGAGCGCGACCTGGCAAACTCGTCAAGTGAGAGGTTCGTAATTCCCCATGTATGCATACTAGTAGACGACATACTGCAGAAGCTTGACCAGATGTTACGCGTCCTAGAAATATTTCCTCAGAACATGCGAAACAATCTTGACTGTGCCGGCGGCGAGATCATGGCCGAGGCAGTAATGCAGGCACTGACCAAAAAAGGCATGGCACGCGACGATGCATATAAATTAGTGAGATCAGCAGCGGTTGCTGCCCGGTCCTCGGATAGTGAGTTTAAAGCCGAATTATTAAAAATGTCCAATGTCAAGAAGTTGTTACCGGGAAAAGAGCTTGAGGCCTCTCTAGATCCCAAGAACTATTTAGGCTCCTCTAAAAAGATAGTATCAAAAGTGGTCCAGATCATCGCCAAGTCGAAGCTGCTGAAGAAAGGGTGAAGTGCTGTAATAATGTTGAGTAGTTCGATATGTCGTTGAGATAACAGGATGTTCTAAATATCGTTGAGATTTCGGGATGTTGTATATGTCGTTGATATATCAGGATGTTCTATTTAACGCTGAGATAGCGGGATGCATAAATGATTTAACGTAAATAAATCAAACATCCTAATAATGAAGCGATACGTCCAACATTTCATCACCCCCCCATGTGTGTAACTGGCAAAAGATCCTCGCTTTAATTTATATGTGGGGGTTTCGATTCACCCTCCGCATTTTTCTTTATAGTTATAGGGGCAGTTATAGGTATAGGTACAATTGATGTTGATCTGGGCCGATGTATAGGTGTAGGTATATAGATCCCCGCACTTGTGATGATTGGCGCAGGCACACGATAAGAATAGCGCGGATAGGAAAAGATTTCTTCTTCCGGCGACCTGTATAGCTCTAATGAATAGTTGGCTTTTATGTATTGGATCATGATCATCGTATTCCATAGCATGTTGGCAAGATAGATGAACAGTAGTGTGAAATCCGAGTTAATGGTGATATGGACCCATGCCGAAGCAAAAAAGAACATAAAATAAGCCGAAAAGAAGGATATCAAATAAAGTGGTCTGAATGTTAGGGCAATGAACATGGACGCAACAAGGATCAGTACAAGGTTAAAAACGTCAAGATACTGGAACACGAAAAACATTACAATGAACAATATGGCTGCGGTAATACAATACGTGATAAAAGTTTTAAGATAGGGCAAACCTTCAAAATTTAAAGACCACCGTCGTTTATTGTCAGTTTCTGGTGATACCGCATGGCTATCATCGTATCTCTTCAATTTATCCCAGTTTGTATTATCTTTAAAGATCTGGATCTGGCCCACTATACATGCGTAAAGGATTATTGTATAGAAATAAACCACAAAAAGTGGTATGACCAAGAAGATCTTTTTATCCCTCAATCGACCATAAACAGGTATGAATTGTAAAAAGATAATGAAAAATGAATACAAAAAGAACGCCAGGATTGCATATAATGCGTATTCTACACCAACGAAAAACATCGTAGGGATAATTATAAAAGATGCCATCCTTATAAAAAGCCCATAGAAACCAAAGAAGAACAGAAACACCATCTCGAGATGTGCCGAGGGTCTTTTGCTCTGGCTGTAATGCTTGGCAAATACTTGTAAACCACCCTTATACCACCTTACCCGCTGTTTAACCAATTCCGAGCAATTTTGAGGCAGCTGTGTATAGCATAGAGCATCGGGCCCCTCAACTACTCGATAACCCCTTTCAAGGATCCGGATCGTGGTATCGAAATCTTCGGTGATCGTACCCTCCTCGAATCTCTTCAGGGCCGTACGACGGTAGATAGAGAACGGGCCAGGGGTAACCGTGACATCTGAAGTGGCACTCTGAGCGATCTTCATGAAAAGTATACCAAACTCATATTCCACATATTGTAGATAATGCAGTAATTTTTTTCTTGGAACACCTATTATGTTCCCAGCTACCGCACCAATTGAATCGTTTACGAAATATTTCATGATCTTTATCAACGCGTCATACTTGGGGTATGAATCTGCGTCTATAGTAAGTACGAACTCACCCCTCGAGCTTTCCAGGCCAGTGTTCATTGCCCTGGCTTTTCCCTGATTGGTTTGGCGAATCAACTTCAATAAGATCTTATGCTTATTGAGATAGGCTGCATATTTATTTTGGAACTCTTCCACTATTTGTGATGTATTATCGGAACTTCCGTCGTCTATGACGATTATCTCCAGGTTTGGATATGTTTGGGTAATACATGCATATAATGTCCGGGCTATGCATTGTTCTTCATTGTATGCAGGAACCAGTATTGTGACTAGAGGATAATGGGTTAGTTTTCTGGTCTTTAAGGGTACTAACAGCTCTGCAAATCTGAAGATCATGTATGGTATGTCGAATATGAGCCAGAAAAGTATCAAGCCAAATATGGGAACCATTTGTCGAATCCTCCGATTTGATCTGGAAATAAGTTAGATAGATCGTTTGGCCGGACTAAAAGATATTGAAAGTCTAACCTTTAGCCTCCCCTAAGATCTATAATTTGATCTCATTGACTTATCTGAACATTATCTCCGATCAAGATAAAATTATATATTTAGTGGGTTCTGATTATTGCCTTCCCTCTATATTTTCGTTAATATTAATATGGGTGGCATTGTATTTTTAGTTTTTTATCATTGGATCAATTATATCAAAAAATGCATCGCAAAAAAAATAATGATTGATACATTTTTTTAAAGTTAAATTTCAAAAGTAAAATCTTAAACCACAACAATTTTTTATAAAAAAATTGTTTGTAACTAAGAATTCTTAAAAAATGCATTACAAATAACTCAGATTTCTTACCCAGTCAAAAGTTCTGATCACTTTTACCAGGGTAAGAATTCTTTACTCATTGTTATTTATTATAAGAATTCTTAGCTCAAGAATAATTTGTGCCAACAAATTGTTCGAGTTTTGCATTTTAGCTGGGTAAGAATTCTTTACTCAATGTTATTTATTATAAGAATTCTTAGCTCAAGAATAATTTGTGCCAACAAATTGTTCGAGTTTAACTTTTCCTTTAGGTTTCCAATAGACGTCATAAAAAAAATATCACTATGGTTCTTCGCATTCGTATAGAGAGATATTCACAGTTAATAAAACAAAATAGAGATCGACATTTGGACATTGTCCCCAGAGTTATCCAAATATTTATGCCAATTTCCAGTAGCTATCTCTTTTCAAAAACATTTTAAATATATATTCCAAACCCTGAACGAATTTTTCAACATCATAACATTGTATTTTACTTTGATATTGACGAATTTCATCTAAATACTTCGGCACCAAAGCTCGAAAATGTGGTTCCAATTTCTTTATTTTACGGAGAACTTTTTTTTCAAAATTATTATGTATAACATCATCATATTGATACAATCCCTTTTCCAAACCCATCATCATGATGGGGCTGGAGATGTCTTTCTCTTGTATCTCGCGTGGATATGTATTTAACATATTTCCCATACACATCACCTTTTGAGCAATAGTGAAAACCGCATGAACATTATTAAGCTCGCTCATTTTAAATTTTGGAGAGCACATCAGGTCCATGACGCAATGAAGTATTACCATCAAACCATGGGGCACATACAATAGGCTTTCCATATAACTTCCAAAACCGATCTTTGAATTTACAAGATAACTATATTCCATTGAATGAAGGACTTGCTTTAGATCGTAATTAAAAACGTCTTTTAACTCTTCATAACGCGGGTAGGTTTTAATTGATGAAAATACATCCAAATAAAGTGTTTTACAAGTTTCATAATAAATGTCATTATTATAAAATTGGTTATCGTAAGAACCCCAGGGCAGGTTTATCAATTTATAGATCAACTTGTTGTTTCTTTGATTTCGCACCCGATAATTATCGGCCACATCATCCACACAAACATCAAATATGCAAAGTTTGGTCTTATCCAATGCCAATGTATCGATATAATCCTGATCAACGCAGGGAAGATAGACCTTTTGATAAATATTATGAAGCCATTTGAATAGAAATTTTGCATTTCTCTTACCAATGGTTGAATATAATTTAACGGCATCATCCAAAGGCATTGGCCTTATATATGCTTCTTCAAAGATCAGGTATGATGCTTTTTCGGAAGTAACCACTCAATCACGCTCTCGATTATGATCTATTTGAAGATCTTTATTTAAAAAAATTGGTCTTGTGTTTATAAAAAGGTTCACTGAACTTATCTGCATTACTATGTAATATAATTCACAAATTACTATAGTGATATTTTCAGGTGAACAAAATTAATAAATATAAACAGGAAAGAGGGAAGAGGACAACTCAGATAAAATAATGCTTATGAAATTTGAATAACTTTCCAGAGAAAAATTATTCTACATTGGAAAACTCTTCGACTTTTTCAAAGCTTCGATAATTTACTAACATAAATTATCTCGAGCTATAAATTCTTTTTTTAATTATGTAATTATATTCAGAATTTATACCCTTGTAAAAATTTGCTAAAGCAAATTGATAAGGCAAATTCTAAAAGTTAAAAGTGA
>JAEHCK010000258.1 GCA_020696345.1 Thermoplasmata archaeon
CCGTGCGGACAGATACGTTCCATCGTACCTATATCATCTCGCCAGTGTGTTGGGAAATCTCTCATATGATGATCAGACGGATTATGTATAACACAATTACCACCCCGGCCGCTGCAATCGCATTCAGGATGAACCAAAACATTCTGACCTGTGCCAGTTGTGTAATTTTCCATCTCACTTGGTATTTCTATATTTTTCATAAGATCAGTATAACAATAATGCCGAACAAAGTAAATGCGCAAAGAAATAAGTTTACATATAATGGTATATGGTGTATAATGTATTATGTTTATAGTGAGGTGACGTAAAATGGGAAAAGGTGAACTTAAAAAATACGTGTCATCAAAGACAGGTATTACACCACAAGAAGCAGGTATTGTAATTGATGTTGTAATGAACGGGTTAGTCGAGAGTATTATAAAAGGAGAAAAAACTACGATGCCGAATTTCGGCAAGTTTGAGGTGAAGACGGCGGCCGCCCGGCATGCCAGAAATCCTAAAACAGGTGATAGAGTTTTTGTCGAAGCACGATAGGTCATAAGATTCAAGGCATCTCGTAGTCTGAAAGAAAAAGTGAACTTGCCAGATCAAAAATAACCTGTTATACTGAATTTTTAAAATAGAAAAGGAGACAGAACATGGTTAAAGAAGTCGTAACAGAACTGCCACAACCTAATGCACTTCGTGAACCCGTTTGTGAAGATTGTTTGACAAAGGATTTTCAGGTGACGGATATTAAAGGTAAAGTTTCGACAGTGGTGAGGCCCGAATGTGACAAAGTATTCACACTTCCAGACAGTGCAAAGGTTTGTATCGCATACCTTTACCCTGTCAAACAGTGGAAACTTGGTTGTGGTCTGGCATCTAACAAATTTGATCCTGAAAAAGCAGCGAAAGAATTGAAAAAGAAGATCAACCCGCTGAAAGCCAGCAAGAGAGGTCTTAGGTAATTGACCACCTATTTCACAGCTGATCAACATTTCTTTCACAAGAATATTATCCGGTATTGTGACCGTCCTTATGCAAATGAAAAACAAATGAGGACGGACATAATCACCCGGCATAATCAGGTGGTACGACCAGACGATGAAGTTATCCATGTTGGTGACTTTGCAATGGTCGGAACATCACAATGGGAAAAGGTAGGCGCTGTTCTCAAACATTTGAATGGTACTCATCACCTCGTGATCGGGAACCATGATGATTGTAAATGGGACAAGTACATTGCCTGCGGTTTCTCTTCCGTACATTCTGCCCTTTGGTTCAAAGAAGATGGTATATGTTGTGTACATGATCCATCAAATTGGGCAGTGGTTCAACATAATTTTGATATCATGGTTTGTGGTCACATTCACGGACTGTTCGATGTCATCAGGGAAAGTGAAACTAAAAAAGTCGTCAACGTTGGTGTTGATGTCAGAGACTTCAAACCTATAAGTATGAATCAAGTGAAGGAGTTATAATGGACTATTTTGCAGCCGCGATCATGACCGAAGATACCGAAAGTGGTGTCATGGATTTAATTATGGACACCATTGAGGCTAATACTCGTGAAGAAGCAATTGGAATCATGACCGACAAATTTCAAGGTGGTCATACTCTGGTGCATCGTGTTCGTGCCATATTCATCGGCTCCGGCAAAGACAGTCAGATCGATGTTCGTGTTGAGGAATATATAACCTTGTTAAGAGCTGGTACAAAGATTCAAGCAATCAAATTGTATCGTGAGCATTCGGGTCTTGGCCTGAAAGAGGCGAAAGACTATATTGATGCACTGGAAACTAAACACCACGCATACCCAGCCGATTCACGTTAAATACTTGCCTTTTCCTCAGTGTATGATATAATGGAATTATAATGGCAAAAATCAAAACGCATAATGAGGACTGTGAACACGTCCTCGGTGAATCATTTGAACATGTACATAAGTGGTTAGATGAATTAGCCAAGAAATGGAATCCAGGGGTTCATTTTGAATATCATAGACAATTCAGACATCATGCAGAGGGTGTTGCCTATGTCAAAGAAAAATGGGGATTCTATGCTGAACGGGCAGCGAAACTCCATATTATAAGAGATAATGAAATGTACCTTAATTTAGATATCATCTCTTATGCAATTCGTATTATGAGGGAAGACCAAATAGATGAACTTTATGAAAGTGCTCTAAAATACTGTCACCCGATAAGAAAAGATTGGGAAAAAGAGAGTTTACTTTCTCGTAAAAATAGTATATAATGTAATCATGAATATATCACCTGAAAAAATAAAAGAACTGGTCAAGAAAGATTACGATATTAGTAATTCGGAATCGGTAATGGACATTTACACGAAATGTGGTTTACAAGAATTGATGGTGACGTTTGCCACCGAAATCATGTGGACACATATCATGCAATACGCCGATC
>JAEHCK010000095.1 GCA_020696345.1 Thermoplasmata archaeon
ATTAGCCTTGTTTTTCTCGGGCTTTTAGCCTTTGATTCAATGGTAGATGATGGTCGTGTGGAAGCAAAATCAATTATTGTGGATAAGGGCGGCAATGGAAACTATACAATAATCCAAGATGCCATCGATAACGCAACCCCGGTTGATACGATCTATGTCTGGGCGGGGACATATTACGAGAATGTAATAGTAAATAAGACAGTAACCCTTATCGGTAATGGAACGGGTAAGACCATAATCAACGGCAGTGATGCCGGCAATGTGGTACATGTTACTGCTGATAATGTTGAGATAAGAGGATTTACTATTATCGAAAGCGGCAGTGCTTACTCATCCGGTACATATGACGCCGGAATAGAGCTCGATCATGTGAAAAATGCTCGCATATCAGATAATAATTGTTCAGACAATGCTTACGGAATTTATTTGAATTATTCGAATTCGAATGTTGTCATGAAAAACCTGTGCCTAGACAATGGTTGCGGCATATATTTGAGGTGGTCAGATTCAAATACCATCTCCAACAATATTTGCAATAAAAATCGTGTTGGTATCGATCTGTTCTGGTCCGATTACAATAAAATAAGCAACAATACCTTAAACTCAAATTCGCAAGTTGGGTGTTACCTAGATTATTCAGACAGGAACACTCTGTACAATAATACATGTACCTTGAACGGATTCTCTGGCACCACAATGTGGAATTCCAATTGGAACCATATAAATAAGAATATAATTTCTAACAATGGCCAAGGTCTATGGTTCTATAACTCAGAAAATAACACTTTCGAGAATAACACCTGCAATTCAAATTTTCAGCTGGGCATGTTTTCAGATCAATGTGATTCTAATACGTTTATCAGCAATAATTTTTCATTAAATAGTGAGGGGGTTGTTCTTTATCTTTCAAATATAAATATTTTCGAAAATAACAACATTTCCAGTAATGATATTGGTGTTAATTTTACATGGGGCATGAATAACAATGTGTTCTTTAAGAATAACATATCGTTCAATACGAGAATTGGAATTATAATAAATTTTAATTGCAATAACAATCAATTCTATCATAATAACATAATTTCAAATACCCAACAACTGGCCGTTATTGGAAGTCAAGATTGGCATCACTACAATGAAGGCAACTATTGGTCGGACTACGCCGGCTCTGATGACGGCACAGGCGACCGCACAGCGGGTGACGGCATTGGCGATACAAACATACCCCACCTTGGGGTTGACTATTATCCGTTCGTCAAGCCATCAGGATGGCTATATCCGGGCACACCCCTTCTCAAAACCGAGTCTGCTGTGGACTCCGATGGCAATTACTCGATCTCCTGGTGGAACAATCCCAAGGCAACTGGGTATGTCCTGGAAGAAGATACCACAGAAACCTTCGATTCGCCTACCGAACATAACCAAGGCTGGGAAATAGAACTTGATCGTCTGGTCTTTCAGGCCGAGAACAAACCAGAAAATACCTACTACTACCGGTTAAAAGCAAATAATGATCTTGCAGCAAGCGGCTGGTCAAAAGTTGTGAATATCACGATTGACTATATTCCAATAATCCCTCAAAACTTTCAGGCGTCTGTTTACCCGGGAGGGAATGCACTGAACCTATCCTGGGACTTTAACCTAAAAGATACAACCGGTTACGAGGTCTATTATAAAGAGAATGGTGACCTGACCTGGGAACTACTTGAAAATGTAACACATCCAACCCATACCTTCAATCATACTGGCCTGGTCGATGGTGTTCGGTATTATTATCGAACCCGGTCCTGTGACGGCCGCGGCCAGCGCTCCGACCATTCGGAAGTCATTGAGGCTGTTCCCAAGGACACTCTTGCACCTGCCGCACCCACGGGGCTCAATGCAACGGCGCTCTCCGACCACGAGATCGAGCTTACATGGATGGCTAATACTGACTCTGATACTGTAGGATATGCGATTTATATGGACAGTATAATTAAACCACGCAACGATGGTTTTCATATTATTCATACCGCAGCAAACCAAGACACTTCATATACCATATCCGGGCTTACCGAGCAGGTCACTTATTTCTTTAAAATGCTTGCATTTGACGAGGTGCCCAACAATTCGTTGTTCTCTGAAGTGGTTGCCGCCACACCACCCGATGTCACGAAACCAAAAGCACCTACCGAGCTGGTTGTTACAAATGCAACTAATGACAGTCTTACACTGTCCTGGACTGCCAGTATTGACAAAGATGTGATTGGATATATCCTTTATGAATTCGAAAACGAGAACGACCTGAATCTCTTTAGTATTGTTAATAAGGTGCCTATTACTGAAAATGTATACATTCATCATTTACTTATGGAAAATACGATCCATTATTACAGATTGAAAGCTATTGATGATGCGGACCTAAAATCTTCTTTTTCGGATTTGGTTATCGGTATCACGCTAATGAAACCAGCTCCACCGATCATCAACAATTCAATAACCGATTTCGACCTGAAAGAGGACTTCACGGACGAATTATCCATTAATCTCTATTATTGGTTTAAAGATCCAAATAACGATCAATTAGCTTTTAGGGTCGAGGGCCAAGATAATATCCAGGTTACAATTTACCAGGATAATGGAACGGTAATTCTGACACCCGAGAAAAACTGGAACGGTGTAGAAACGTTATATTTCTATGCTAAGAATTCGGTTTCTGAGGTTTCCGATGAGGTAACTATCACTGTAACCCCGGTCAATGACCCTCCCGAGCGTCCTAAGATCCTTAAACCTGGTAATAATATCGAGGTCAATCAAGGCGAAAAACTGGACTTTTCGGGTGAGTGTTATGACCCAGATATGGTTTATGGAGATGTGCTGGTATTTAAATGGTTCTCGAGCATTGACGATTTGATTGGTATCGGGGCAAATTTGACTGACAATAATTTATCTGCTGGTAAACATGTAATCACTCTAGAAGTATCCGACAAAGAACGTGCGAAAGCATCGGTGACTATAGATGTTACAGTTAAGAAAGCGACCGGCTCTGATACGTCTGGACCGGCCCAGAGTGCTAACACGGCTATTGCCATTGCGGGGATAATCATTATCATAATTGTAATTGTTTTAGTATTAATATTTTTGATGTTCCGCAAGAAGAGATCGGCTCAGCTTTCGTTAAAATCAGAGGTAAATCTACCAATGCCCTCACCCGTCCAACCAACCCTAGGTCAACCACCTTATCCACAGCCACCAGGCCGACCTCAATATCCAGGCCAAACCGCGTTCACACCAGGCACTTATTATCCGTCAGTGGGTACACAAACCATTCCTCAATTATCAACACAACCGCCCGCACAGGGCATGCAGCCCATGTTACAGCCCGCGAGCAAGGTGCAGGGCCAGACCCCAGTTCAGGATACATCACAATATTGAATAATTCTATGTAATATCCAATCTAAATATATTTTTAAAGTGACTTGTAATGTACTCCGAGCCGAAAGTTCCATACCCGGGGCCGCCCAGTGCGCGTAGTCCCAGACCCACCGGTCCATCGCAAACACCGCAAAAGAGAGCACCGTATTACATGCCGCCGTATTACCCCATACCAACGAATATTACAGGACCATCGATGAATGAAGTTGACCGGCTGCTGCCAACCGTGCAGTTAAGGAACAGACCGCTAGCTTTGAAGATAGCTATTGTTTTTTTAATTATTGGTGTGGTGATCTGTCTCGGGTTCCTCATGTTTGTTTTCAACAGTTCTGATTGGAATTGGTCTCCCATAGCAACTATTATTTTTATCCTAATGTTATTAATTTCAATTCTTGGGATCATTTCGATGGTATTATTAAGAATACCTAAGAAGATCGGCTGGTATTTCGCGATGATAACTACGATCATTGCTCTGCCATTGTTCCCCGGAACATTTATTGCGATCTTCACGTTATTTGCCCTTATGCGGCCGTCGGTGAGGTATTATTTTCACACAGGACAATATCCGCCACAAGATGCGATGACCATGACGTCGGCAGCACATAACTACCCGCCGCAGTATTCGCCCGAGCCATACCCCACAGCATACACCATGCCGAATGTGCACCCGGCACTTATGCATAGAAATAAGCGTAGTGTGAGATAAGAAGTTTAGAGTGAGCTCTAAACCTAGGGATGTGGGATTTGGAATGTTTGTGCCATATTCAGGCTCGGGCTCCACTGCGTTAGGCTCTGTTGAATATCTGCTTATCAGGCTCTGCTTATATTTCAATAGTTTAGGCTCGGGTATACTTCATTATTAACCCCGAACCTATTTCAGTAATAACATATCAGAGCCCGATCCTATTTCAGTAATAACAAATCCGAACCCGCTCCCGGATTTAAATCAATCTAAACTTAGGGATGAGTGATGTGGGGTGTGGGATGCGAGTTGCAGTAATTACACAAATCCACACACTTCACACTTCGCTTAATTCAGCTTTCAAACAGCACAGCAACATCTCATTTACTCACATCCCTCAGTTTTAATCATCAATTATTTGTTCCACTTCTCACATCCCTTCTAATAAGTGTACTCACACCTCTCACCTCTTAATGATCCATCCTGCGCTGTATGTGATCTTAGAGTAACGTATAAATATGAAATCTATTATATATCATGCTCACTAACTATACCAGAATGCGAGCCATTTGGTTGGATATCGAAAATTATCCATGTTAGAAATACATAAGGTGTATAAAAATGGCGCCTCCGAAAAAAGGTAAAAAAGGTGAAGGCTTCCACTCGGCAGCCGGGTTGATCCGGTACTTCGACGCCGAGGAAGAGACCGCCTTCAAAATCGATCCCAAGGCAGTAATTAGTATGATCATCGCCACCATTGTGATCGTCGAGCTGGCTAGATATTGGCTTACCACAGTATAATGAGGGTTTTTATGAGGACTTATCTTATTGTCTGGTTCAATAGTGAGGGTGCAAAACCTTCCGATATAAGCGACCGTTTGCTCTCCATGGGTTTCTCGCCGGTGGAGGGAGAATATGATTATTCGTACAACTGGGACAGTCGTGCCGATATCAACGATATCATAAAATTTGGTGACCAGGTCCAAAACACACTTAAAGATACAGGGGTACTTTTCAAGCTTGAAACAATTTCTTGATAACTTGATGGGTTATTGATTGACAGATGCCGGGATGGATTGTCGATTGACAGATACCTAGCTTTAAAAATAAATTCCAGGAATCAACTCAGCCCGGTATCTGTTCAGTATCAACCCTGCACGGTATCTGCTCAGCATCAACCCAGCCAGGTATTTGCTCAGCATCAACTCAGCAAATTATCAATCAAAAAATTTGCGGAGTACATATTTATTATCATCCTTTGTTCTTCTTCCGCTGAGTGTTAATTGCCTCTTCCAGTGTCATCTTACCACTAGCAACCTTTTTGGCCAGTGGTTTGGAGATCGTGAGCTCACCCGAACTCTCCAAACGGCTTATGCGCTGCAGATCACGGATCTCGCCCGCCGTGGGGTCTACTTTGTATTTACTCGTGATAGGTGCACCCGAAGTGTGTGCAATATCCATGGCCGCTTTAATGTCCGGCTGGCCGGTCTTTTGCGTGGTATTCGATTCGTCTACCAGTTCCATGGGCAGATTGAAATCATACAGTGCATTGATGATCCTGTTCCGGTGGGTTGGTGCACCATGACCGATCCTGATCAAAATATTTTTTTGTGGGTATACTTTTTGCACCTGTTTTAAGATCTTGACCACTTCTTCGGGCGAGGCCAACTGGTAAACATTGAGCACTTCACCGTCGCCGAGGAGTGCAACACCGGGGCGTTTACCAGGGTCTATGCCGATGATCAACGTCCTGAACTTATCCTTACCCTCAACGATCTTGAGTGCTTTATCAACTATCAGTGATATATCGTCGTTCTCAGTGATCGCGATCATGGGTTCAAAATCGACCTTATCAAGCTCCTCGGTGGTGGTGATCATTAAACCTACATTAGCAGGTATTATATCATTGAACGATAAACTAATAAACGGTGTTTTGCGTTCTTTAAGCAATCTGACCAGGTCGTAATACACCGAGAAATTCTCGGTCATTATGCCAATTATTTTTACTGACATTTTATTCATCGTTGTATTGGTGTTGTATTATTTCTAATTTTTTTAGAAAGAGCGATCTTTTTGCGTTTTTAACAATACAGAAATCATTAAATCAATTGATTTTATTAACTACGTTCCCACACATTAGATATTTAGATCAATAAAATTAAAAAAAACATGGTGATATTATTGGCCAGCTCCGACTCCAGAACTCTTCGAAGCATCGGTGAGCGAAAAGCAATAGACATTATTCTGTCAGCTTTGACGGCTTGCGATGAGCCTATTGCGGTTGGGCCGGGTGACGACTGCGCGGCGGTGAAGATTGGTAAAGATTATTTATTGATCACCACAGATATGATTACACAGAAGCGTCATTTTCCACCGGAGATATCGCCATACCAGATGGGCTGGCATGTGGTTGCGATATCGCTGAGCGATCTTGCGGCAAAAGGCGCGCGGCCGTTAGGTGTGGTGGTTGCTGCGGGCGTGCCGGAGGATTATAATGTGAGATTCTTAAAAGAACTGGTCAAGGGCATGAACAAATGCGCCACCAAGCACGGCACCGCGATCATCGGCGGTGATATGAAATCGCATGATCATTTAACCCTGACCAGTACTGCCATTGGTAAAGTACCACAGAAAGATTTCATGTCACGGTTGGGTGCGCGCCCGGGTGATATTATTGGCATAACCGGTGCACTGGGCCGTGCCGGGGCGGCGTATTATGCCTTGAAGAACGATCTGGTGAAGAAGTTCAAGGGTGTTGCCACTGGCCTGTTCGAACCTATGCCAAGATTGAATGAGGGGTCGGCACTTGCGAAGTCGGGTGTGGTATCTAGCAGTATGGACATCTCCGACGGTCTGGCAAACTCGTTGTATCAATTATCAAGCCTGACCAAGCTCAGCTTCGATGTGGTGTTTGACAACATCCCGCTAGACCCAAACGCGACCAAGCTGGCTGAAAAGCTAGACATGCCTATTGAGGATCTGACCATATATTTCGGCGGCGACTATGAGCTTTTAGTGACAGTTACCAGCAAAGGGTGGGATAAGGCGGCGGATGCAGTGAAGAAAGCAGGTGGGCAACTCACACAGGTGGGGTTCGTCACCGGCAAACGACGGATGAATCTGATCAAAGATGGTACCAAAAGCCATCTTGAAAACCGCGGGTATGAGCACTTTAAATGGGAAGATTGAACGATTTTTACCGATTAGGTGCTGACCGTTTCGATTAGTTATCGATGTAAATCACTGGTAGAGGGGGATCACTTCAAGTAATGATCGCTTGGGATATTGGAACAATTTTCTAGAGAAAAATTATTCTACATTGAAAAACTCTTTAGTTTTTCAAAGCTTCGACAATTTTCTTACGAAAATGGTATCGAGCTATAAATTCTTTCTATAATTATGTAATTAGATTCGGAATTTATACCTTTAGAAAAATTTGCTAAAGCAAATTGATAAGTCAAATTTTAAACCTCAATAATTTTTCATAAAAAAATTGTCTGGAACTAAGAATTCTTAAAAATGCATTACAATTAATTCAGAATTCTTACCCCGTCAAAAGTAGGAGTTATTATCAGGGGTCTGGGGTCACAATTCAGGGGTCACAATTCAAGGGTCAAGGACTTTCGACTCCTAACTCCTGTTTATATTGTTAAATAATCAGTTTGAGTTTGGTGGCTAGGCCAACTTGCTTCGCCACGGAAACTTTTTGACGGTTCATTGCGTTGGCTTACTCCTCCCAAAAAGTTTAACGGTCATCCCAAAACTCGGAGTAAGCCTACTCATTCACCGTTAATCTTCTTTTCCTGGCTTTTCCACAGTTAGGATTTTCTTTGGAGGGTTAGAATTTTGATATTAATAAGTTATTTTTCGCAGGAATTCTAAGTTTCATCAATTTTATTCAAAAATTGTCTCGAGCTAAAAATTTCTATCGGAATTTTTACCCCTCCAACAAAAATAAGATTGGACGTTGATTAATTCTTATTTTTGTGTATAGTTTTGATTTTTGGGTTTATTCTTCATTTTTCATTCTTCAATTCTTATCCACAACCCATAATCTATCGGTCTATCAGTCTACCGGTCGACCAGGTGACTACCTGACTGGCCGACCAGCTGACCAACTGACCAGCTGACTAGTCGACCATCCTGACATCTCATCGATATTTCCAACATTGTCTAATAACTGTTCCAATATCATTTAATAATCCAAAGCGCATTATAACTTATCAAAAAAGTGATTTGTTATAATTGTGATAGGCATGAAAGATAAAATCGAGAATAAAAACCGAAAATTAGAGAAAAACTGCCATTACCATGAGAATTACCCTGCTAATTTTATATGTGACAGCTGCGGCAGATCGATCTGTTATTATTGCCAACGTAATAATGCCCCACCATATCAATGCCCCGAATGTATGCCGGAATATTGGGCAAAGAAAATGAAAAAAGAAAGAACGATTTGTTTGACGCCAATTATCATAACAATAACTCTAATTGCTCTCATTGTTATTTGGGGTGTGCTTAACCCGTATGAATATGAAGGGTATACTTATCTGGAGATAGAGAACGAAGATATCATTCCCACCTTAGATCTGGGATCATTCAATAAAACCGGGAATAATGAGATCGACCTATCGTTAAAGGTCTATGTTACAAATGATGGTGCAAAAGACAGCGGAGATGTGTTCATAGAACTGTATATATTGAGCAGTGGCATCACCAGGGTAACTGCAGCCAGTGAGACGTCTTCTATTAAAGCAGATAAGACCGAGATATTTACTATTGACACCACAATAATCATAGGTGAATATGACCTTCAACTGATGATCTGGGAAGATGGTAAGGTAGTTCAAAGAGGTGTAAAAGGCATAAATGTTTCCGGCACCGACATTAAAGAGCTCTCGGCGTATGATGTGATTTATGACACTGGTGATGTAGACGAAGAAGGAAAAGGAAGTGCCGAGTTCGATACTTTTGCGTCACCAGGTTTATTCTTACCTGTTTTGATCGTGGTAATGGTAGTATTGATCATTGGTTGGTTATTTTATCGCGGGAGGTCCAAACCGCCTATAAGGCCGATGCAACCGCCGCCAGCTAATTATTATAATAGCATCCAGCATAGACAGAGTAAGAGCCCATAATAAATAAATTAGGTTCAGATATCTATTTAGATTAAGAATGTACTTATAAGTTAGGGATGTGAGATGTGCACGCTACGAACCAATTACAATGCACATCGCTTGTGGGATGAGAGTTGTAGAAATTAAGCCACTCACTTCCCACTTCCCACATCCCAAATCCCTATTCAAATCATATCAATCATCGAAAACTATTCGAAATTAATAATATCAATAACCTCATACATCATTTCCATGAACAAGGAGCTAAGAGCACAATTAGAATCAACCACCCAGCATTTCAAGCCCAGCACAAAAATAACGATCCTCACCGGCGCCGGCATGTCCGCCGAGAGCGGCATCCCCACGTTCCGCGGCAAGGGTGGTCTCTGGGAGAAGTACGACCCCGAAGAGTGTGCCACTGCCGAAGCCATGCGCGAGCGGCCTTGGCGGGTCTGGGAGATGCATGATGAGCTGCGGCAGGTACTGGCGCGCCATAAACCCAACCCGGGACATTTTGCAATTGCACAGCTTGAGGAATTGTTCGAAAACTTGGTCGTCATTACACAAAATGTTGATAATTACCACCAGGATGCGGGCAGCACGCGCGTGCTCGAGATGCACGGCAATGCCTGGCGTGTGCGCTGTACTGCCGAGGACCGCTCATGGATGGATAAGACCGTGCCGTATCCAAAGCTGCCGCCCAAGTGTCAGTGTGGTGCCGACCTTCGGCCTGATGTTGTGTTCTTCAATGAACAATTGGACAGAGATGTATTAAATTCAGCATTCGGCGAAACTGTAAAAGCGGATGTGTTCCTGGTGATCGGCACATCGTATGTTGTGGTCCCGGCCGCATACCTGCCGTTAATGGCAAAAGAGAACGGTGCGGTATTGATAAATATTAACACCGAGCCAACAGATATTGCTGCGTTTGCAGACATATCGATCTTGGGAAGAGCCGGTGAGATCTTGCCGAAGTTGGTTAAGATGTTGAAGGGGAAATTTGGAATTTGAATTTCCTCCACTAATGTTTTTCATGACGTCTATTGGAAATCCAAAGGAAAAGTTAAAAGCTAAAAGTTAAAAGCTAAAAGTAAAAAGTGAACAGAACTTTTAAGATTTAACTTTTCAAATTTGACTTTAAAAAAATGTGTCAATCATTATTCTTTTTGCGAAACATTTTTTTATCAATTCTCAGAAAGATATTTAACCCCCCTTCATGATTCGGCTTTTACCGACAATTACCCAGGGGGAATATGGATATGGCCATTATACCGGCAACCCGGACCGAGAACATCGAGTATGCGATACGTGATATTGTAGTATTGGCGCAGAAATATGATAATGTGCTTTACCTCAACATCGGCGACCCGAACAAGTCCGATTTTCACACACCGAAGCACATGATCGACGCCGTGGTGGATGCCATGGCAAAGAATTTTAACGGTTATGCCCCCGCCGAGGGCATACTCGAGGCACGTGAGGCGATCGTGGCAGATGGTCGCAAGAAGAACATTCCATGTACTGTAGATGATGTTATAATCACCACCGGCGTTAGCGAGGCGATCGAGCTCGCATTATCTGCACTGGTAAACCCTGGTGAGAACTTTCTCACGCCGAACCCCGGGTACCCGTTGTACACTGCACTGGTCTCCAAACTGGGAACCGAGCTAAACCCGTATGAGCTGTCGGAAAACAATGGCTGGCAGCCTGACCTGGACAGTATACGCAAAGCGATCAATGATAAGACCAGGGCGATCATCGTGATCAACCCGAACAACCCCACGGGCAGCGTATGTGATGCTCAGATCCTGAAAGGCATTCTTGACCTGGCGGGTGAGCACGAGCTTGTGGTGTTTGCCGATGAGATCTATGATAAATTGGTGTTCCATGAGAAACATACGCCACTAGCCGCTCTTGCCGGTGATGTGCCGGTTATCACATTCAACGGGCTGTCCAAGTCATATCTGGTCCCTGGCTGGCGCATGGGTTGGATGATGTTCCACAACCCCAACGGGCTGATCTCGGATTATATCGATGGTATCAAGAAATTGGTGCGTGCGCGGTTATGTGCGAACCACCCGCTGCAGTATGCGATCAAACCCGCATTGCTTGGCCAACAGGACCATCTCACAAAGACCGTGGACAAACTGCGCACACGCGGTGAGTACACCGAGCAACGGTTGAACGCGATCCCCGGACTTTCATGCAACCATATCAACGGCGCGTTCTATGCGTTCCCCACAATCGAGCTCGCACATTTCAAGTTCGAAACCGACAAGGATTTCGTGATCTCGTTGTTAGAAGAAGAACAGGTGCTGTGCGTGCACGGGTCCGGGTTTGGCAGGAGTTCCGCGTTTCGTATCGTGTTCCTGCCGCCCATGGATGTTCTGAAACAGGCATATGATCGACTTGAAGAGTTTTGTATCAGACACTATAAAGCATAATTAATCAATGATGAGTGCAATGACCAATCACCAACCAACAATAACCAAATAAATCTCAATATTCAATGACAGAATCACCAAACACGGATGAGTTTTTATTTGAACAATTGAATATTGATGATTGGTAATTATCTGGTGATTGGTTATTGTATCTTGGTCATTGCCTTCAACAAAAACCAAACTTACCATGGTTATTGCCAAAATCTGATAATAAAAAAATTGATCCTTACTTCATTGTTGTTATATTAAACCGCACATTCATACCCTTGAGCTCTTGCTGGACCCCATCAATGAAACTTACCACCTGCTCATGGGTCACCTCGTCTTTCCAGGTATACACGAAATCATGACTGCCGAGTGAAGTCTCGAATCCCATAACATCCAGTTTATTCGTGATCTCCGAGGGCAAGCCGCTGTCAGTGTTTATCATTAACGATAAATATGTCTTCATAATAATCACTCAAATACCTGTTTTGCAAATGCAATGGATCCCTGGATCTTAACGATGCAGATCTTGGCGGTGGCGCCCTTTGCTACACCGGGGACAAATATAGTATATTTATCAATTTTGGCAATGCCGTCGCCTTTCTTACCTATATCCTGGATCATCACATCGTACTCCTTACCCTCCTCGAGTGCACTCAGCTTTTTGCTTGTGATCGTGGATTTATGAACACGCACAGGGCGATGTGCACCGCACGCCTCGCATTCGAGAACAAGTGTTCGACCCTCCTTGACAAGTTTGGTATCTGGCCTATGGCATTCCGAACATAGTACGTAGAGGTCCACATAATTGTTGATCCTATCTCCCAACTGTGATACAGGCACACGGCCCTTGAACTGCGCACGCCTTCCTTCCTGCGACCCGGCCGTTCCAACTTCCTTTAACAGAAATGCCATCAGATGCGACGATTCGCGGTTGATAGCGTCCACGATATCACCAAAGTTGCGCAGCACTGTGGTTTTACCCTCATAAAGTACTTCGGGTTCGGGAATCTCGAAACGCTTATGGGTGGTAATGGTTTCCGGTAACGACTTGCGAAGTCGGGTCAATAAAACATTATAATCATCTTCAGATTGCATTATTTTACCTTCTAATTTGGTAATTTTTTAATAATTAAGACAGTTGGTATAGATTTATGTTTTAATAATCTAACGGTGAAATAATTGATTAAATACCAATGAATGCGGTTGCTAGTTTCTGGTTGCTAGTTGCTAGTTTGATGTTAAAAATTGCTTGGTTATTGATTCTACGGGAATGGATTTATTGTTGATAAGTGGGGAATGGACTACTTGATGCTTGGTAGGAAATGGATCTGTTATTGTTGAGAAGGGAATCGGAATAGAAGCTTTTTACCTTCCAACCCAATTAATAAATTCCATATTCAACATTATATATTTGCATTCCCCATTCCCATGTTCAACAATAATAAATCACATTCCCATATTCATAATCAACTGATCGCATTCCCCTCTTTACATTCTTACTTTTAACTTTTACAATTTACAATGCCCTAGGCAATAATTCCGCTGAGTTAGTCCCAAAACCTACGCGTCCTTGCATATGTCACTTCAGCTTTGAGTATATCCCTTAGCAAGTCGAGCTCGTCCTCGTGAGGCCGTGCCAGAATGCGCGCTGCCGTATTGGCGCCAACACCGCGCGCCACCAGTGTCAGGATCCCGCGCTTGCCGTGGGACATTACCAGGTTGGCATTTGTCCACAGCCGCCGCAGCTCTTTTTTCTGGCGGCTGGTGAGCTCTTTTTTACTTTTCAAGAGCTTAACGATCTCAGGTTCGTGCATCGGTATCACTGCAAGCATCACACCCTCACAATGGTTGCAAACCAGCCTATCTTTGATCTCACCGATCAATTTTCTATGGGTACGGTGACACTTCAAGCAAACCAGTTTAATGTACTCCTTCTCCAACCGTTGCTTAAGCGCTATTAGAATCGTCCTGTCGGCTTTTGCCGGCGCCATGAGGTTGCGGTGTGATTCCAGGCCTGCAAGACTGATCGGTGATAACTTGGAGAACTTGTATTCTAACTCGCCGCTCTGTAACTGCTTGATGATACGTCGTGCCCGCGGCACATCCAGCTTCTCCCATAAGATCTTGTCCAGGGTCTCATTATATAACGGCGAGTTCTTGAAGCTGTCCAGAAGACGCCCAACATTCACCTGTTTATGGTCCACGCCCTTGTCGATCGCGCCAAACTTGCGACCAACATGTAGTAACCGCCATTTCAGATACGATGAATTTTTCAATACTACCTTGAGCAATGGTTCGAGCTCGTCGGGATTTATATTGGCAAGATATTCTTCAATGCTCTTCGTGTTGATCCTGGCTGACAGCTCCAAAATGATCCTATACGGGTCGGTGCGCACACCCACACTGGCGCCTATCCGTGTCGCAATTAATGCCGATAGGATCTGACCAATGGTCTCGTTTACCTTATTGCCAAAACATGCGTTTATGATTATGATCGGCTCGGGCACCATGGTGGCGTCGATGGTGACCAGTTTATCGGTGGGCACCGGGCACTCACTATCCCAAGCCTGTTTCCGGATGTAATCTACATACTGTTTTAATGTGGCTTTATCAACCGGATATTTTTTCAATAGTTTTTCGAATGCTCCGGGAAGTTGGCCTGCTCTTTTGATGGATAGGCGCTCATCTTTTGTGATCTGCGCGAGCAGTTCAACGATTTGCGCCCGAAGCTCGCCCACCTCCTGCGCCACCTCAAACGGTACCGGTATCTCCTCGCCTATCCAACCGGGTACCGCCCCGATCTCCGAGGCGGGTTCCACCAGTATCCGGTCATCATCGGTGAGTTCCACCACACGCCACGGCTCGCCCTTGATGATGAACTTCGACATGGGTGCGATATATATGGAAACGAACGCCTCATCCAGCTGGCCAACATGCTGACGCGTTGTGATATCTATGATCGGATAGATCTTTTCGTCTGGGATCATCGAGATATTATTATAAAAATAAGTTATGGTATTGTGTTTCTTTCCGAACTCGTTTTCATCCAGCCAGATCGCACGCACATCCTGCATCTGGGTCAGTACGGCTTTGAACTCTTCCATGGTCAGGTCTTTGAACGGGTAGCTGCGGGTGACCTCTTTGAATGTAGCCTCGATCTCGTTGCGCCTGTTCAACATCACACCGGCAGCGATCTGGTTGGCCAGAACACTTAACGGTTTTTTACGTATGGAAGTGGGTTCCAGTTGTCCTACTAATGCTCGCCGGGCAATTACCATGCTCTCCGCGATCTCGTCCGGGTTGGTTGTGATTATCGTGCCTTTAGAGACCTCACCGAGCCGGTGACTGGCACGACCTACACGCTGGACAAGCCGCGTTGCCTCACGCGGTGAATTGTATTGAATGGTATAATCCGCACTGCCTATGTCAATACCCAGCTCGAGCGACGATGTGCAGATCAACCCTTTTATTCGCTCACTCTTAAAATCGTCCTCCATCTGTATTCGCACATCTCGCGATAGTGAACCATGATGGACACCGATGGGCAGGTCCTTTTTCCAAAACTTGAACCTTGCGGTCAGGCTCTCCGCACCGTCGCGGGTGTTGATGAAAATAAGAGTTGACCTGTGGCTTTTGACGATATCCTCAACCCTTTGCATACTGGCAACGATCTTTGCCTCGACGGCCATGTTATCCGATAATGCCCGATCCTTTTTGGTTGGCCTCGGGCTTTCTACCTTGATCGTCATCTCCTTGACCAATGTGGCTTTCACGATCTCGACCTTACGCCCCGAACCGCCAAGATATTGTGCTATCACGTCCGGTGTGCCCACGGTGGCTGATAGGCCTATGCGCTGTAACGGGTATTTTGCACTTGTCTCGATACGCTCAAGCCCCACTGCGAGCTGTGCGCCGCGCTCATCCTGGGCAAGTTCGTGGACCTCGTCAATTACGATCGCCCTGACATATTGCAGATGTCTTCCCAAGTTTTTGCTGGCCAACATTATCTGCAACGTTTCCGGAGTGGTGATAAGCATGTTCGTCGGATATTTTGACTGCCGTGCGCGCTCTTTTTGTGTGGTATCGCCGTGCCTGACCGCAACGTCTATTCCCAGATGTTCGCCCCAGTGCGACAGCCGTGCAAGCATATCGCGATTCAGTGCGCGTAACGGTGTTACATACAACAGCGAGATGCCCTTGAATTTGCGTGAATCCGGTTCTATTACATCATTCCTCCAGGTTTCCAAAAATGAGTGGAACAGCGGCAGCACAGCCGCCTCGGTCTTGCCCGAACCGGTTGGTGCGATCAACAGTACATGTTTGCCCGCCAATATCGGCGGTATACCTAGGTCCTGGGTACGTGTTGGAGTGTTGATCTTTTCTCGATCAAGTAGTTGTTGTAAGGGAAGATTTAGTTTTTTGAATACTGAGATGTTATCGCCTCTTTTTATATGATTTATTAATTTCTTTCATAATAAGTTATTGGATTTTGAATGAATCCGTAGGAGTATTATAACAATTAATAAAAATATCCAAAATTATTAGTAGCAAAAATATTACATTTTCGTTGAATGAAGTTCATTTTTAATAAAATGCTTCACAAATAGTTAATTTTTAATGAGAATTTTCTATAACGTGATAAATCCGAAGTACCGCACAAAAATAAAAATATATCATTATTAATTCTTATTTTTGTTGTAGGGGTAAAAATTCCGTTAAACTAAGGATTATTTGGAATTTTTAGCTCGGAATAATTTATGTAACTAAATTATTCTGGCTTAGAATTCCATTAATAAATCATTGATTTAAATGTAATTCTAACCCCAAAATCCGAAATTCTAAACAAATTCTAATTTTCCAAAAACCAAATAAGATTGATCTTTGTGATTTGTAATTTGTTTAGGGGTTAGAATTCTGTTTAGATCATTGATTGATCAAAGGAATTCTAAGCTCGAGAAAAAATAAGATAAAATTAATAAGTATTCTTATTTTTGCGAAGTATTTAGAACTTCGGTTTTAGAATTTTCTTTCATTGATAATAAATATATAATGAAGGGGTTTAATATTAAATTAGAGAGATTATTGAAAGTACAAAATCATATTTCTAAAATTTATCTTTTTCAATGCGCCAATACCTTTAATTATCATAATTTCTTTCATCCCATCAGGTGAAATCCTATGTCCATTATCATTGACAGCAGCACAAAGGTGGTAGTCCAGGGTATAACCGGCGGCCAGGGTAAATTTCATACCGCACGATTGAAAGAGTACGGAACAAACATAGTTGGGGGGGTCACCCCGGGTAAGGGTGGTGAAATTGTTGAAGGTATATCTGTCTATGATTCGTTTGACGAGATGCCTGAGCCACCAACAGCATCCATCATTTTCGTACCTGCACCGTTCTCTCGTGATGCGGCCCTTGAAGCGGTGGAGTTCGGGCTTAACCCCGTAGTTATCATCACCGAGCATATACCGGTTCATGATTGCTTGGAGATCGTGTACCGGGCGAAGAAAAAGGATATCGTGGTTGTGGGCCCGAATACACCTGGTATTATTACACCCGACCAATGTAAGATGGGTGTGATGCCCTCACATGTATTCAGCCCCGGTAACATTGGTTTGATCTCACGCAGTGGCACACTGACCTACGAGATCGTTGATGATCTGACCAAGGCAGGCCTGGGCCAGTCTACCGCAGTAGGTTTGGGCGGCGACCCGATAGTGGGGTTGAGTTTCATAGACCTGCTAGACAAATTCGAATCTGATCCGGAAACGAAAGGTATTGTATTGATCGGCGAGATCGGTGGAAATGCCGAAGAAGCCGCGGCAAGGTTCATTCAAGATCACATCACCAAGCCAGTTGTGGCGTACATAGCCGGTCTAAGTGCGCCCAAGGGCAAAACCATGGGTCATGCGGGAGCGATCATAACCGGAAGCGGCGGCACCGCTGAAAGCAAGATCGCCGCTCTACAAACGGCAGGCGTGGCAGTGGCTAAGAGACCGATCGATATTCCAAAATTGATGAATGAAAGATTGTGATCGAGATGAATTGATGCTGAACAGAAACCAGACTGTGTTGATGTTGAACAGAAGCCAGGTTGTGTTGATGTTGAACAGATACCGAGCTGGGTTGGTGCTGAACAGATACCTGGTTGGGTTGGTGCTGAACAGATACCTGGTTGGGTTGGTGCTGAGCAGATACCTGGCGGGATTGATGCTGGATAGATGCCATGCTGAGTAGATGTTGAGTAGATACCGAAATGAATTAATGCTAGGAAGATCCGTTGATTTACTATCACAAC
>JAEHCK010000235.1 GCA_020696345.1 Thermoplasmata archaeon
AGAGGAAAGAGGGCAGAGGAAAGAGGGTGGGTTCAGAAGGGTAAATGGGATAGCCCTCTAACCTCAAGCGAACGACCAAAGGGAGTGAGCGTACTCTTACCTCACACTTGCCATATTCTATTTAATAACTAATATATGGCCCCCTCTCCTCACACATATATTAATATTCCAAAATTGCACAAATTCTCTATAGATGCCTAATTTGTTAATGACCCTTATAATGAATCAATTCAAACACAACTTTAGTTAAACCTTATATATCGTTTATTACATCATAACTGTGGCAGCTATTAATATAGGATCATTACAATAATTATATATAAAACGTTTAATAATTCAATACCAGGGTTATTTCATGATACGAAAATTTGCATTATTCATCGTATTCATATTATTTCTTTCAGCAATAAGTATACCTCCAGTCACCGGCTATACAATGCAAAAACTCACAACATTCAGCGATGCCACCGCGGAGAAGACCCTAACATTTCCGTCCGGCGGCGGCACCGACCAGTCATCATCATTCCAGCTGCCTAAAAAAGCGATCGTGACCGATGCATATTTTAATGTGTCAACAGTATATAACCAGATAAATTATCCAAATACACCCCGGATAGATATTGGTGCGGACGGCGATTTGGAATGGGCGTTTTCGGGTACAGGGTATGGCGCTTACGGACAGCAGAATGTGTTTTCAGATAATATGCCCGCCAAGGCAATGTTTTTTGATGACAATACAACATTTGACAACGAAATTACATTTATTATGCCAAAGAATAGCTCAGTAAGTCATGCAACCATGAATGTTCGAGGGTCTGGTGCGGGGAACATATTATTAGTCACTGATGGTGCTAATAGTTATGGCGTAAATCTCATGAAAACTGCTCTTGAAAATATAGGGAATACGGTAACACTGGCAAAAGAAAATACACTGCCTGTGAACTGGAGCCAGCCAGGTGATTATAAAGCGATATTCTGGGTTGGCGGCACATCGAGTAATAATGGGCCTTCAAGCTCGTTATTGGGCAGTTTCGTGAATTATGTCAAGGGCGGGGGTAACGTGTTCATGTGCGGCCAGTGGATAGATTACACCGGGTCGTATTCAGGGGTAAACGAGATACCGTTCTTTACCTGGGTTTTACATCATTATTGGGGTAACCAGTGGAGTGGTGGCGGCGGTGGTAATGGTGGTAAAATGTATACTCACCAGTACAATACCAGCCACCCTGTGTTTACCACTCCCAATCAACTTCCTCATCATTGGAATCACACAGTTACAACCACGGTTTGGAATAGCCCTTATGGGCCTATTAATAACGGTAGTGTGATTGGTAAAATTGATACTACCTGGAATACTATAAATCCGAAATGGAATGGCATTATTGCCTGGGATGGACCAGAGTATAACGGAGTATATGGACGTACTCTTGTAGTTCGCCAGCCTATTGCTCGCCTTTGGTTCAATAATACCGACGGCGATGTCTTATCTAATTTCACCCAGAACGTTGCAAGTTGGTTTTTGGGTGTGGGAAAAGCCGCAAATGTGACGGCCAATATCGGCGATAACGGAGGATCACCGGAGTTCAACCACTCAGGCGAGCTCAACGAGTCTAAACCAGTCTCGGATTTTTCTTCTGAACTAAATTCATTGATCGCAAGTTCACCCGTGGTTTTCACGGACAAGTACGGAATTCAGTTTGTTGAGATACTCATAAATATAACCAACGATGAGAATGGAACTGTATTGATCTCCGGGCTTGACATTAAGTATAATCTCACAACCAAGGCATTTATAAATCCGCACAATTACAATTTAATAAATGAACTCAATGAACTTATTCCCGATACAGGTGAAGGTAACGTAACGATTCCCATAAGTGTGCGGACAGGCTCAGGAGGAAAGCTCAATCTTTCTGATATCTCAATTGATTATTACGTGCCCGATCTTACCAACGACATACTCGTGTTATTGAACGGCCATGGACTGCAAAATATCTGCTATGCCGATTATGAATACTACACATTTAACGTTAATGTGACCAATAAGGCAGGAGCAAATAATATCGATAATGTTACATTAATTCTTGATGCAAATACCGAAAAGATCGAGCTGTGTTGGAATCGTGGCAACAATTCATTCTGGGAGCTCGACGATCCGAAGAACCTGATCACTTTGAACACTATAACATCTAACAGCAATGCCATGTTACCTGACCGGTGGAACCTGAATTTCATCGTTAAATTTAATTGGGCATACCCGGACCAGACACTACAATTGTGTACATTGAACACAACGAATAACAGCGGCAGTTTCGACTTTGATCATTTCGAGCAGGTTTACCGTGTAGAAACCGATCTCGAACTTATAGGTGATCTTGATGTGGTTTCACAAGACGAGGGTGTGCTGATCGAAGACGGAACAAACAACTGGGTGCATGCAAGTGAGACCATTACCTGGAGTAACCTGACTGCGGTCTATGAGGATACCACCAACATTTATCCGGCAGACAAGAACTTCAATATCACGATCATCGATAACGATAATGGTAAGTGGGTGAACAGCAGCAGCTCGGGTAATAAGTTCGTGATAACCACCGTATCGGACCCAGTGTCGGATCATTTCGATACCCATTATATTAATATCACAGAGATCCCAGGTATTGGTAGAGATGTATCAGATTGGAAGTTCATGGTCAAAACCGATAATGACGGCCCCTTGGTGCCGCCCAACCTGCTGGTTCGTGCAGACTCGGCAGGTGATATTGAAACCAATTACGACGATGACGCTGAGGTATATATCACCTGGACCCCGGGCAGCGATGCCGGCGGGTCAGGGATATTGGAATATGCCATGGGCTACGAGAATAACAAACCAACAACCATCAAAGAAAGTGGTTGCAAAGGCAATGGCGAAGAAGGGGCATCAACATTCTATGTTCGCGCACGTGACCGCGTGGGTAACTGGGGCACCACCGGGAGCGCTTCCATTTTCATCGACCTGACCAACCTGAACTTTGCCGAGTCAATTCCGCCGTCGGAGATCTGGCATACCTCGAAAACCGTGGAATGCGGTATCACGATCAAGGATCTTAGCGGCAGCGGTGTGATGGCGTCTTCGATACAATATCGATTCGTGGATAAAGGTCATATCGGCTCGGGTTCGTGGAATAGTTATCAAACACAATCGAACGAGGAAATCATTGTATGCAGACAGAATATCACTTTTAAAAATGACGGTGTAGAAAAGAAGGTCCAATGGCGTGCGAAGGATCTTGCGGGGAACGGGTATATAGAATCAAATATATTCAATCTGAAGATAGACAGCACCCCGGTCACTTTCGAGAGCTTTGGGTTCAACTTGAATGTCTGGCATAATACTGTTACACCCGAGATCAAGTTCTATATC
>JAEHCK010000204.1 GCA_020696345.1 Thermoplasmata archaeon
GGAAAAGTCGAAGAGTTTTCCAGAGCAAAATGATTTCCTTTAAAAATCATCTAGAGCTAAAAATTCTTTTATAGGGAATATTATAAAAAATAGAATTTTTACCTCGAGTTAATTTGCTGTGGCAAATTAGCCTAGTTCCAATAACCAAATAAGCTCCAATTTTGGAAATCCCAAGGGGATTTACAATGCAGGACAATTTGATTCATCAAATTGTCTTAGTTACCTAAACTTCAATCACTGAAACAATAAATCCTCCGTATTTTGGTAATTCTGTCATTGGATGTTGGTTATTATTTGGTTGTTGTTGGTTGTTCATTGGTTATTAAAATTATCAAAAATCAAGCTTCTTTGAAGATCTCTTCTTTGATGATCTTCCCCGAGTTTGAGTCTATGATCATTAACCCGTTGCTGCCCTCGATGCACCAAACCGGCAAATAATACAGCCCCTTGTTGTGTATAGTGATCGCCTCTGGTTTGGGTTTTAATTTCTTTTTCTCAAAAATTATGGTGGAGTCGTACTCTTGTTTTGTCTCGATCGATCTGGTATTCCGTTCCATGACCTCTTTTTTAGCCATCGATAGTGCACTATCAAATGGAAACTTAACCTCAATTTTAGTATGTGGTTCATCCAGCTTATTTACGGTCTCAACACCCTCTAACCAATCTTCCACATTGCTGGTCAGACCGTTGATCCCGATCTGGCCCGTGGCGGTATCTTCATCTTCGGCCTTGTCATCCAAATTGAATTTACATGTGAAATCGAACACATAGTAGGGAATAAGCTCAAGATTGAATCTGAAACCCTTTACTATTTTATTTGCCATGCTGGCAACCATGTCTTTTGAAATGTTGGGTTTGATGATGCAAATATCTTCCATGTCTGTTTGTACGGTTGGATCGGCATCTTTATCTTGATCCTCCTCCATGGATATTAATGGCACCATAATAGGTATGATATCATCGGTTTGGGATTGTGCGGTTGTGGTTTGCGTTGAAGTTTTTGTATCGGCGCTGAAAAAGTCGCCCCAGTCTAAGATCTCGCCATTTTTATCAATATCCACCATCAACGCCTTGCCGATCTCGCGCTCAAAACGTTCCCGGCCCCATAATTGAATATTTCTGTCATCTGCAAATCTGTCTATAACATTTGGATAATTTTCAGGTAATATGTAGATCAATCGATCGGCATTGTCCTTTTTTGCGGATCGATAAAAGGAACGAAGGTTGCCGATCGAAATTTCCTCATCGGGGTCCGAATATCCAATGGATAGTGTGACATTATCCTTGTGCGAAAAAAGGTATTTATTGTAATTTGATGCATTATTAATATCAAAACCGTGTGATTTAAATATCTTCACAATTAGATTATGATAGGTTGCCACTCTCATTCCTTCTATCTATTTATATTTCTTAATTATTTGAATTAGATTGTATATATCTAAGCTAATATTAAATCTTATTCATATCCTTTTCGTTCATCATGCACATGCTGGTCCCAGTAATTATATGGGCTGAACCCATCCTTCTGCGCACCCGAAACATCGCGTGCCAGACCTTTGTACAGCGAGCCGTATCGCTCCTTGATCTGCTCCTCGGCGGTTTTACAGCGGTCAATTGCATCTTTTATATGTTTCTCTTTGATGTATTTGGATCTATCTTTCACGGCCTGGTCGCCGGCTGTTCTGATCAACCCGCCAAGCTCGCGTAAGCGCACGGTTAGTGCATCTTTGATATCGTCGATCCTCTCGGCTCTGTGTTTTGCCTCGTCGATCAGTGCCAGGATACCGCTATGATCTGCATGGGGTATCCGAGTATCCATGTTGATCTCCTGTGCCGTGAACTGGGCAAGTTTGGCGCGGTTCTCTTTCGTGTTCTTCATCGCAATCTCCACCAGCACCTCATACCCGGAACCATTTATGCGCGAGCGTAGCGGTGATAAGATATTTGGCAGGTCCTGGATATTACAGGCGCCAACAAATATAAAATCGCATGGCACATCATCAACGCGCACACTTGCACCGGCACTCTGTGGGTGACGGCCTACAATTGGGAAACGCTTTTCCTGCATAGCCGTTAAAATACTGCGCTGCAGCTTGCCAAGAAGGGGCAGCTCGTCTAAGAATAATACACCCTCGTGCGCTTCATGTATCGCCCCTGGGACCACTCGTTCATATGGCGCTGTGCCTAATTGCGGGTGACCGCCATACGGGTCATGCCGCACATCACCCAAAAGCTCCGTTTCACTGGCGCCAGTGGCCAACACGAACGGGTTACGGTCGAGGGACATCAGCGTTTTCCGCGGTGATCTGCGCTCAACCTCACGGCGTTTCTCCAAAGCTTTCTGGTCCAATAATTTGATCTTGTTACCCGCACGCTCGTAGATCACCACCTCTTCTTTACCGTTCCGTATTCTCGTGGTTTTCACGCGGTGTTGTTTGGATGCATCCCTGCCCAGCTGGTTTATCGTGAGCTCCAAAACGCCTACCAGATCGCCAAATGGGTTGCCGAAACTTTTTTGTTGAGAAATGCCCTTTTTCATAGTGCCACAGGTGGGGCACTCCTTGTCATTATATGATGAGATCTTACCACAGCTCACACAGCGATAACCTAATTGTTCTGCAACTTTAATAGGCACGTCCATTGGGTCTAACAACTCACCGGCGGCAGACTCAAACAATTTACGCTCAAACTCGGTCTCCTTGGAAGTCCCGACCTGGATAAATGGCCTCTCCGGATTCTCCGGGTTATGGACAATATACAACTCTTCTGTAGGCCGCGATAGGTGTAAAGACAGTGCTTGGGCGATCATAGACTTGCCGGTCCCCGGCGGGCCTACTAACAACAGATGTCGATGTTGTATCGCCGCCGTACGCGCGATCTCTATTGCATTATCCTGGCCGATCACACGTTCTAATGGATCGGATGGGATTTTGATATCTTTTGTGGTTTTTATGCGGTCCAAATTGATCTTGGTAACGGTAATTATACCACTCCCTCATTGGTAAGCCGAGCTATATTGATCGAAATATAACCCGGAATTGTACAAAATCGAATATATAGGTTATGGTCAAATGTGACACAATATTATTCCAGGTCGGTTTTAAGTATAATATCAAGTCCCACGGGCTGTTTGGTTACGTTACCTATTTTCATAGCAACTATTTTCGTAATATTATTTAATGCTGCAATATCTACCAGCCGCTGTGAGACCGTCCCGTCGAAGACCACGGCAGTCGTGTCTTTCGATGATTTTTTCAGGCTTTCGGTTAAATCCCGTACAGGAACACTTTGGATGATTGTGAATTTGTCATCTATAAAGTTGGCTTTTAACGATCCGTTAAGCGTGTTCAGCATCTCGCGGTACTTGATCTGACCTTTATTGAATTTGTACCCGGGTTTTGTCGATTCATCAGACTTTGTATCCTCATCTGAACCTTTTGGGTCATGTCCATTTTTTGTGTCGAATTTATCCTTACCACGGTCTGGTACGGGGCCGCGACGGCCAGGGCCAGGGCCAGGGCTACGCCTTTGGTCCTTACCTCTGTAACCCGAACCCCTGCCTTTGGAAGTGTCACTGCGGTTTTGTGTATTAAAGTTCAAATTATACATCTCCAAAAACTGTTCGGAGGGTACCTTGTTGCGCAATGTTTTCATGATCTGTTTTTGAGTCAATTCTTCAACCTCTGTTCCGCGTGGTGCGCGTGCAATAAAATCGATCTCCGCCACTTGAAGTAGTTCACGCAGTATGAGTTCGCCTCCGCGGTCACCATCCACGAATGCGGTCACTATCCGCTCCTTGCTCAGCTCCTGGATCGTCTTTGGAATGTTGGTTCCTTCTACGGCAATAGCATTTTTAATGCCGTATTTTAAAAGGTTCAACACGTCTGACCGGCCTTCCACGACGATGATCGCATCTGACGATTCAGCATTGGGTCCCGCCGGTAAGTGCTCGGGGCCGTATACTACGATCTCTTCGATCTGGACCGATTGCCTTACAGATTCCAATAAGTCCACACCAGACGATTTTGACTCCGCCATGATCTTTCCTAAAAGCTCTTTTGCACGCTCTATTATCCTGTTCTTTTTCATGGCTCGGACATCTTCGATATTATCTATGTTTATCTTAGCCTTACACGGCCCCACACGATCAATAGTCTCTAAAGCCGAGGCTAGAATTGCGGTCTCCACCTGATCAAGGCTAGATGGCATGGTGATTATACCCTCACTCTTGCCTCTTTTGGATTCGAGCTCCACCTCGATTCTACCCATGCGACCGCTCTTCTGCAGGTCACGAAGGTCTAATTCATCACCGATCAAACCTTCGGTCTGACCAAAGATGGCGCCCACAACATCGGGTTTCTCCACTATTCCATCAGCTATAATATTAGCTGTGATCAAATATTTTGTTGTTGTTGGATCGATATTCATTATATCTCCTTCTTTTTATTTTTAGTTCTATTTTTTGCTGTTCCCTCTTTATTTGAATACCCGGCCCTATGGAATCAATATTCCTCCGAGCATCTTTCAAGAGAGCCAATGCTACGAGGAACAAATATCTAAAATAAATCACATGAACATATTGAAGCACAACAACGAGGTTCTTCGTTGGTTATCAATCTATGTTTGCGTTTAAAAGTTTAAATATACCAGAATTTGATGAAAATTTACTTATTTTTTTCCTTCCAGCAATGTTTCTTGTGCAACCTCGTTATTCAATTCAATTTGTTGAACTTCCAAATTTAGCATTTATTTATTAATTCAAACCAAGAATTTTTACAATTTTATATAATTAATTTTTTGCTATATCAATTATCTTTAGGATTTATATTATTCATAGTTTCTATTAATAAAAATCAACCAGATTTGACATCAATTAAATTTTTCAAAGTGCTTTTCAAATGCTCATTTATTTAAATCCATCTGGAGTGATGTTATTTTGAATATTTGCCTCGCAAATTTTTATTATTCATAATTGAGATTCATAAAAGTATAAGTTATATTTAAACCTTGTTAGGCTAAAAAAGATATGGCTTCATAATCTAATTGCTGACCATCTGAAGGGGTCAACTCTGCATAACTATTGTTTAGGGTATTGGATATTGGAAACCTCAACAATTTTTCTTAAAAAATTGTCTGGAGCTAAGATTTCTGAAAAATGCATTACAATCAACTCAGAATTCTTACCCTTGGAAATATTATTCTACATTGGAAAAGTTAAAGATTAAAGGTTAAAAGTAAATAAAACATAAAAAACAAAATACCAAATTGATAGTTTATAGATACGATTTAGGGGTCAGGGGTCACAATTCAAGGGTCAGGGATTGGAAACAGTTGCTAGATGTTAGTGCCACTTCTTGGGTTAATGGTTTAGTATTCGGAAATTAATGAATGATCGAATAATGGATGAAAGGTGCTTGATCGTTGCTTGGGGAGGTTTGAGGTGAGAGTACGCTCACTCCCTTCGGTCGTTCGCTTGAGGAATAAGAGTAAACGAGATCTCATATCTTAAAGAAAGTGGGAAGAGGACGGAAACTTTTTGGCTGTTACCTGCGCTGTAACCCTTTTCCACTTCGTGCAAACACAATAGAATCCTTCGGATTCAATCGAGATCTCAAAATTTGGTTAAAATAACGAGTTCGAGAATTTTGAAATACCGTTAACGGAAAAATAGTGGCTAAAGCCA
>JAEHCK010000153.1 GCA_020696345.1 Thermoplasmata archaeon
AACAGTACATGTAATGCAGATGTTTGTTCCCAGTGTGATGCATCCTGTTTCGGTAATGTCAATTGCACTTGTAACAGTACATGTAATGTAGATGGTTGTGATCAGTGTGATGCCACATGCTTCGGCGATTCCGGCTGTTCGTTATGTGATGTCTCGTGTTACTCAGACGGTTGCGACCAGTGTGATGTCACATGTTTCGGCGATTCCGGCTGTTCGTTATGTGACCAGACCTGCAATGCAGATGCTTGTGATACATGTGATTCAGCTTGTCATACTGGGTTTTCAACATGTACCTGCAATACAACATGTAATGTAGACGTTTGTGATCAATGTGATGCAACGTGTCATACTGGGTTTTCAACATGTACTTGCGATACAACATGCAATGTAGATGGTTGTGATCAATGTGATGCATCATGTTTTGGAGACAGTTGTGTAGCCTGTGATGTAGCAAATTACAGATATCCATGGACAACTGACGCATAAATAAATTGTAGAGGTAGATATAATGATAGTACACGGTCTAAATAGAGATAGAGAAATAATAGAAAAAGAATTGACTACAAAGAAAGAGGGTGTTTTCTTAAATGACACTCTTATCGAACCAGATGCTGATTTATTCTGGAACAAATTATACAGTACAGGAAGACATGAAGGTTTTACAAATGCCTTTATCCAGATTACTAACAGATGTAACAAAGACTGTACTTACTGTTATAATCGATGGCTGATATTGAAACACCCAGGCGGAACAAGGGTTGATCAGTTAGTACCTATGATAGAAAAATATGTTCCGGATGATGATAGAGGCGTCCTGACATATAAAAACTTTACATATGAAGGTGGTAACCCGAAGATTGGTTATCTCGGCGGAGAACCAACAATAGCAAGGTCGTTTATCCCGTTGTTACATTATCTTTGCAGTGCACGCAATAATAAACAGTATGTCTATACCAATGGTATTAAGTTATTGGATATGGACTATCTGAAAAATCTACCCAACACAAACCAGATAATGTTCACAATTAGTTGTGACGATCAAACAACGCCAGAGTTTATCAATCAAGTAACGAACAACCTTGATCAGTTCAACTTAGAATATGGATTCAGTCTGATTGTTGGTCAAGATGAGAAACGGGAACTGGAATTCAACGAACTTTTTATGAAGTTCAACATACAAGAAATACGGTATCGTGCTTTCTCAGACCAAAGAGAGGGAACATCGGACTACCTGAGCAACGTGATAAAGTTCATCGAAAAGGCACAAGGAATTAAGTATGATGATTTCGTCCAACAATTAGATATGGGACGAGGTGGCATGATCGGAGCAGTTGTGGCGAACGGCATAAAGATGTCAACGGCAACGATTCCAGTTTGGGGTCAATCAATAGCGGAACAGGTATGTAGAAGTGGTTCCTTTGTTCTAAATACTACCTGTGTAAGTTCTCCTGGCGAGTGCCACATGAACTCAAAAGAACTATATAGATTTAGAATGTCCATGACAGATGAAATATACACCGATAGTTTAAAACCAATATGGGGAACAAGAAACACTTACATGTAATATGGAAATAATCGACACACCTGATCCGATGGGAACAATTCTCACTACGGAACAAGGTAAGAACATATATAAATTACATCTTAACTATAAAAAATTCAGAGATGGAACACTGACTTTACATGATGGTCATGCTGCATTAGTTCAAAAAGCTATCACTAATGGTGCTGATATCATAGTTGTTGAGTTTTTCAATTTAGTTAATTTGGGCTGGCCCATTGATTCAAGTGATCAAATTCTCGATTCAACAACAGTATTAAATTTATGCGATACACACCCTAATTTTACAAATATGGTTGACTACATTATATACGATGCTGATGATTTAAAACAACCCATTGACACTGCAGTCACAGCATTGGTCAACCAGAGATATACAACAGAAGATTACGAAACGAAACTAAATTTAGTATATGGTTCAACACAGTTTAAAAGATCGCTCTATATGCCAACAGTTAGAGACAACGGCGGGTTCACGGTAGTTAAAAGTTGGAAAGAAGGGGCAACAGAATTAGGGTTCAAACATTATGTCAAGAAATATTTAAACATCGATACGGTGTTTGTCAATCCAGTTTTTTATCCCGGAACGACAATACCGATGTTCGCGAACGTACATGTTGATCAAATACCAGAATATCGTGATGTGTATACTGCGTTCAACAATTTGAATAGTACCGATATCAGAGTCAAAGCACGTTTAATGGAAATTAAAGATAGTTTAGCTGGATCGGAATACGATATAGTAAATTTCGTGGTTATAAGAAATTCTAACCTAATACCATCAGGCAAGGCATTAATATCATGTAGATTCACCCACACATCTGGCTTGAATCTCCCTATTTCTGCTTTTATAGATGACTAAAATAATGAGAGGTAAAATGAATATAGAAGATAAACCTGTACTATCATCAACGTCAGTTGATCTAACTGAGGGCTGCAACTTAGCTTGTGATTATTGTTTCACATGGTCTGCACACAAATCACGGAAAATGAGTTGGAAAACATTGACCAATATTATTGAATGGTGGTTGCCACAAACATACCCAATGGAAAATAGTACACCCAGACAATTTCAATTCTGGGGCGGCGAGCCGTTACTTGAATGGAAAACAATAAAGAAAACAGTAAAGTATATTCAAGATAAAATCGGCGATGAACAAATGGAGTATGGTGGTACAACAAATGGTGTTCTTTATACACCTGACAAAGTGGAATGGTGTTTAGAAAACAAATCATTATTCTTAGTTTCTTTGGATGGCATCGAAGAAGTTCATGATGCCCATAGAAAAACACAAGGTGGCAAAGGTAGTTGGAAAATTGTCGATAAGAATGTTAGAGAAGCATTGAAGTTGACAGATCGCCAACGTGTTAGATGTTCTTTGAGTGCTGATAACATTGACAGGTTTTATGAAACCGCCCAGTATTTTATTGAAGACCTCGGTATTAAACATTTTGCTTTCTCTCCAGTGTTTGAAGATAATTGGAACGAAAAGGCACTTGAAACACTGGCCGGACAATTTGAACTAATATCAGATTTACTTATTAAAAAACACCAAGAAGGAAATCCAGTTGTTTTAAAACATCTCAACGATGAAATAAGAATTGCTGGACAAGGGAAAATCTCGCCACAGAATCCATGTGGTGCAGGCAATGGATATACATGTTGGTCAGTAGACGGGTACTTATATCCTTGCCACCGTTTTAATAAACATGGTGTAACGACTGCCGATAGAGCTAAACAAGATGTCACTATTGCAAGACCTGTTGGTGATAGTTTTGAATGGATCCACGATGAATGGAGACAAGAGTTCATCGAGTTCTATAAGACCGCGCCGGAAAGCTGTCAGGGTTGTGATATATTTAGAAAATCTGGTTGTAAAGGTGGCTGTTACGCTACTAATTATGACATGACAGGTTCGATCTATGTACAACCAAAATCAGAATGTGATTATAATCATGTTCAAAGACAAGCAGCTCTGAATTATAAAAAGAAACTCGAAGATGCCGGCCTTGAATTAGAACAGAAAAAAAGAAAGAAAGGTGAAAGTTGTACATGTTACAATATGTGTTATTGTGAAGGACAACCAAATGAAATTATACATACGGATAAATCTTCCGAGGTTTCATGTGTATGTTATAACACAAATTACACCGGCGATAGAAACGCACAATATCGAACGGCCGGAGAACTACGTGACCAAAAAAGAGCAGAACAACGAATAGTTAATGCTGCTATTAAAGTAATGAAAGATGTCGAAGATGGTAAACTGGTTGAAAAAGATTCATGCGGCCCGGATTGCCAATGTGAAAAGACTAAATAGAATTAGAGGTAATTAAATGAAATTTTTACGGTGGAACATCAAAAAAAACTCAGAGGAAGATGAGTTAAACAAACAGATCGATGAGTCGATACCTTCATTCGTAGGCAAAGGTGATAGTAAGACACCTGCGACCCAATGGGCAGAACGTGGTGAAGGCTGGGAACATATTCAGAATATCCCGGGCGCTGATAAACTGGTACTTGGTACGTTCAATTCATTCTATTCAAAATACATTAACAAATGGTTTGAGAATGAACGCGAGAAAATGGCTGAATATCGTGACATGGCGAACTACGCTGAAATTGCCGATGTTATTGAAGATGCCACCAATGAATCAACTCAGGTTGACCATGAAGATAGATTGATCCACCTTACTATTATTGACTCCAAGACAGCCGATAATGAAAATATTGTTGACAATATAGAAAAAGAATTCGATGCACTATTCAATAGTCAAATAGACGATTTCGAACAAACCTTATGGGACATGTTCAGGTCGTACTATATTGATGGTCGAGTATTCTATGAGAGAGTCATTAATAAAAACAACCAGAAGAAAGGTATCGTCAATATCAAAAAATTGCCTGCAGAGACAGTCGATTACATATATGATCCGAGTACTGGTAGAATTTTATTCTTTTTCCAATATCTAAAACTCGGCAATACGATGGCGAGACCCAAGAGTTTAGAAGAAGCACAGAAAGACCCTAATGTCGTGATCTTTAACCCCGAACAAATTGGCTTTATCAATTACGGAATATACGGCAAAACTCGAATGGAGATTTTCGGTTATCTTGAAAAGGTTAAGATACCTTATAACCAGTTGAAGCTCCTTGAAACGTCTGTTGTTATTTACAGATTGATTCGGGCACCTGAAAGACTTGTATTCAGAATTGACACAGGAAATATGCCTCGTGATAAAGCTCTAAAATATACTGAGAAAATCAAACAGAAATTGAGTAAGAAACAAACTTACGATCCGCAGACAGGTCAGCTGACGATGGAACCCGAAGTCTTTTCAATGTTAGAAAACTTCTACCTTCCACAGTCTGCTGATGGTCGGGGTTCACAGATTGAATCTATTGGTGGTAACGCCTCAGGTTTTGCTGAACTGGACGACATTTACTATTTCGCTCGCAAGATGTATCGAGCATTGAAATATCCTATGTCAAGAGTTGAAGCGGGTGGCGAGAAACGTTCAGCTGATGTCATGTTTGGTGGTAGCCAGACAGGTGAGATTAGTCGTGACGAAATCAAGTGGGCGAAGTTCTTAGAGAGACAACAGGCAAAATTCTGTAAAGAGTTGACCCATTTGTTTCTATTACACCTCGAATTCAAGGGACTTAAAAAATTATATGACCTTGACGAGAAAAAAATCAAAGTAACACTGAATCCACCATCGAACTACAAAGAACAGATGGAACAGAACTTCTTAGAGAGCCGATACAATAATTATCAGGCACTTGCAGACCGCGAAGAAATCTCCAAGTATTTCTTAATGAAACGTTTTCTGAAATGGTCAGAGGATGATATTCAGGAAAATGTCGAGGGATTGAAGAAAGATAAGGAAATGGGATTCTTTTCTGAGGATTCAGGATTCTCTGACCGCAGATTGAAAGAAAACATAGAATATATATAAATAATATAAGATAGTTTATAAATTTGTAAATGGAGGGCAATATGCCAGTAGACAAGGAATTAATTAGAAAAGCGTTAGATCATTTTGAGAATGATGAATACACCGAAGCACAGGACATCTTGAAGAAAGAAATCGCAAAACAACGTGATGAATGGTTGGATGACAAACTTGAATTGGGTGGTGATAAAGAACCCGAAGATAAGACAGAAGATGAACCTGAAGCATCGATTGATAATAAAACCGCCGATGCAGATGACGATGCTGCAGAGGAAGAGGAATAAAGGGGAAAGAAATATGAAACTGATCACCGAAATGTCTTATGATCTTGAACTTACAGAGTCGAAATCGAAAGGCGCTCATATTGTTGGAGTTTGGAGTACTGCTGAATTGAAAAACAACAATAACAGAGTATACACAAAAGACATTCTGGAACGGGAAATTACCAAAGTACAGGGTAAAGTAGACGAGGGTACACTATGGGGTGAACTCGGACATCCACCGAATCCAGAAATTAATCCAGAACGTATCTCAATTTTGACTTCAATGTTAGAATGGAAATCAAATGACGTTTTTGGTAGAGCCAAGATACTCGATACACCGATGGGCAAGATTGCCAGCACTCTTATTAAAGAGGGCAAAATAGGAATCTCCAGTCGTGGTTTGGGAACCGTGTCGGAAGAGGGTTATGTGAATGAAGATTTCAATCTTATCACATGGGACCTTGTAACCGATCCGTCAAATAATCCTTCTTGGGTAAACGGAATTTTTGAAGAAAAAGAATGGTCTATAAAAAATACCAAGCTGTCCGAAGTTGATGAAATCCTTGACAGACTTCAAAAGATTTTGAAGACACCTAAGAGTCAAATCTGGAAGGTGTTAAGTTAATGAAAGAATCATTGGTCGAAAAATATCTTTGTAAAAAGAAGAAACCAAAACTAACTGAGGACGCGAATGAATCATCTGAGTTATGGTTCGGGTCTTGGTCTGGTAAATCTTTGATCTATGTCAGAGCCAATAAGGTTCTATGGTCAGGATCATGGGAGTTTCCATCAGGATCACCGATGGGAGAGTCTGAAAGAAAAGCTGCCCGAGCGAGAGGATATATTCTTTTAGATTGGTAATGACGTACAATTCATCCCTCTGATTCAATCGTGTAGGGACCGTTATAGTTACGAAACCCGAGGGCAAATCAGAGGCCGCCCGGTATTTGGTAGTCAATACCAATGCCGGGCATTTTTATGCGTTACCGCTTTAGTAGAATGATATCAGTTGGTTGTATATAAAGCCATACAGGGTAAGGCATAAAATAAATAATAGTAGATAAAATTTCATAAGGAGGAATAACGCATGGACAAAATTTTGGAACTTTTGGGTGCCAACAAACTCAATGAAGATACTCAGAACGATCTAAAAGAAAAGCTCCAGACAATCGTTGAGGTTGAAGCCAAGAAACTTTCAAATACTCAGGTAACAGAGCAAAAGACCGCTCTTGTCTCAGAATATGAAGAAAAGTTTAACGAGTATAAAGAAGACATCACATTGAAGTTTTCGAACTTCGTAGATAATGTACTCGAACAAGAATTGGTAATTCCTGATAAGATCATGGAATACGCCAAGAAAGGCGAACTATATCACGATTTGATCGAGCAATTCAAGGTCCGTCTAAGTGTCGATGAAGGTTTACTGGATGAAGAAATCAAAGGTCTTCTTAAAGAAGCAAAGGAAGAAATTGTTACTTTACGTAAGAAGAGCGATGACAACATCAAAGAGAATCTGGACCTTCAAAAAGATGCTCAGGAAATGGCAGCTCAATTATATCTACATGATAAGTGTAGAGGTTTGACTGAGGGCCAGAAAGAAACTATGTTTTCTATTCTGAGCGGCATCACAGATAAGGAAGAAATCGACAGAAAATTTGACGTAGTTAAAGAATCTGAAAGATTTGATCCTGTCAACGTAGGCGATGACGAAGGCGAAAAAGTTATCAAGAAAATGAAGAAAAAGTCCGATCCGAAAGATGGTGAAGACCAAGTAATGGAAGGTGATGACGAAGACGGCGACGGCAAAGCAGAAGTTGAAGATGATGACGATGACGATGACGACAAGAAAAAGAAGAAAAAGAAAGATGATGATTATGATGAAAATATGGACGAATCAGGCTCACCTTTCAAACAGTACAAAAACATGTATTTAAAGGTGCTCAAAGAGGGTATCTAAAAATAAAGAAAATAGGTTATAATATTTAAAAATTTGTTCTAATATTTTAAGGAGGAAAAACAAAAGATGGACATTCGAGAACTATTAACAAAGTGGGATGACGTTCTTAATGAAGGGCGAAACATCCAAAACTTGAATGTAAGAAAATCCACAGCAATCATGCTGGAGAACGAACACAACTATCTTACTGAAGCGTCTACACACGCATATCCTAATGATTCATTAGGTAGCAATGCAGGCTATTCTACCAGTGGTTTTTTTCATAAAATCGCTGTACCGATGGTTCGTAGAACCTTTCCTGAGTTGGTAGCACACGACTTGGTAGGTGTTCAGCCTCTTACTGGTCCTGTAGGTTTGGCATTCGCTCTACGTTTTAGAGCGGGTAATACTCATGGCGATTATGTCAACGCTGGTGATAATCCTGCCAATGATACTGAACTTGGTTATAACACAATCGAGCAAGGTTTCTCTGGTACGGGTACTGGTACGACAGCCACAGGTATGACAACCTCTGCTGGTGAAGCATTGGGTTCTAACGCTACTGGTCAAGGTCTTGGCGTAGGTAATGGTACTGCCATTAGAGAAGTCAACATGACCGTAGAGAAAGCCCAGATTGAAGCAACAACTCGTAAATTGAGATCACGCTGGTCCCTTGAAATCGCTCAAGATTTGAAGGCAATGCATGGACTTAATATCGAGGAAGAAATGATGGACATTCTTGCATACGAAATTACCGCAGAAATTGACCGTGAATTGATTGAAAAAATCGACTCGGTTTGTGTAGCTGGTGGTACAGGTTTCGACCTAACTTGGGACTTTATGTCAGTTTCAGGTTCTACTATCGGTGGTCGTTGGGAAATGGAGCGTTATCGTGAATTGTATCACTACATTCTACGTAGAGCGCAACAAATCGCAATCAACACAAGACGCGGTTCTGGTAACTGGCTTGTAGGTAACCCATACTCAATAAGTATTTTTGAGTCACTGGCGTCATTTACTATCGCGCCTGTTCCAGCGAATGGAGTTGATACCTTAGCAGTTGGCGTATCCAGACTCGGTTCCCTTGATGGTCGTATTTCTGTTTACAGAGATACATTCCAGAACAAAAACCAGTTTATAATTGGTTATAAAGGACCTTCTGAGTATGACACTGGTGTTGTATACTTGCCTTACATTCAGTTGTTGGCATCACGTGCGACATTCGAGGATTCATTCCAGCCAGCCGTAGGACTTATGAGCCGTTATGGCATCCATGAGCACATCTTCGGTGCGCGGAATTATTACCAGAAAGTTACTCTTACAAGTTTGCCTGACTAATCGGTCAACGTGTAAGATACTTTTAGTATATTTAAAGGACACTCATTTAGGTGGGTGTCCTTTTTCTATGCGGATCGTATAAATAAGGGAAATATCAAAGAGAGGTAAATATTGTGCCAGAATTAAACAGACAAAATCTGCAAGACGAATTCAACATGGCAGAACCCGTTGAACCTGAAATTGTTGAGGACGAATTTGAAGAAGAATGGAATACAGATACCAGTACGATTGAAGGACTCAGAAAGAATATTGAAAGAGCGAACGAACTTTTAGATACTGTCACAGATGAATTGAACGGTGGTAACTTTTCAGCCCGTTTGGTTGAGGTTGCTGGTCAGTTGATCAACGCTGTGACAACCGCATCAAAAGAAATTTTCGACAACACGTACAAAGAAAAGTATCTTGACATACGTCAATCCCTTGTCCATTTAAAGGAGAGGGAGGTCGATTTGAAATCAATCGCAGGTCACAGACCTACAACCCAGAACTTGATTGTCGCATCCCGTGAAGATGTATTGAAAATGTTAACTGATGAGAAGAAAAAATTAGAAACCCCCACTGAATGACATTCATTTTATTATTAAGTCTCTGATTAGTTTACACTTATGGCGAAATCTGTTACACTGTTTTCAGATGTAAAAATTCAATCGAAAGGAGTATCAATGGTGAAAGATCAAGATTATCGTAAAATTATTCTCGATCAGAAAAAAGGCAA
>JAEHCK010000141.1 GCA_020696345.1 Thermoplasmata archaeon
CTTTATTTATCTACGGTCTCAATAAAAGGAATTCCAAGCTTCAAGAAAAATAGTGCAAACTCAATAATAAATCCTATTTTTATGTGAATTTAGAACTTCGGATTTAGAATTTTCTTTCATTAATTTCTCTTTTTAAAGATGAAATCGACTGGTAGCGTTGAAATTCCAATAGACGTCATAAAAATTGCTATGAAAAAAAATAACAAATTGCAATGTATTTTTTATAGAAAACTCAAATGTTTATCAAACATACGTTTTGTATTGGTCAGGGTCGAGGGCAAGATCTGGTCGTCGGCCAATGCACGGTAAACTTCCTGGTGTGTTCGAAACGGTCTCGCCCGAAGCAAGCGCACCGCGCGTTTCGTGCCGATCCCGGGCAGCGCGCGTAGGGCGCACTCGGTGGCGTTGTTGATCTTAAACGGCGTTGTGAAACCGGTTACACTTCTGAAACCATACTCGGTTATTACTACATTAAAAAATTCATTTAATGTAACTTTATAGGGTATCCCCACCAGAATTGGATATGTCCCAAGCTGCCGGGCAAAGGTGAGGTTGCCCTTGTTTATTTCCGCGTACACATCTTTCAGAACAGTACCCGGGGGTAATATACGCTCGAGCATGGGCCTGTCAATTGTATCTCGAACCTGCTTTTTATGATCAACAAATTCCCTATGATGTTTTTTTGTATAGGGTAAAGGTACACCACCCGCCGCCGTGTTTGGACCTGGTACGGATGCAAACACCTGCCGCATGTTGATCCTGCGCAGGAGCAAGCCCTGGTCAAATAACGATCTCAAAAATTCGTAATTAAGCTGGTATGTTAGTTTTGACTCACCTTGTAAGCCATATACAAGGTTAAGCCCCGGAAGCAGTATGGGCATGCCAGTATTGCTGATACCCGACCCGTATCGATTCACCAGTTTTACCATATCTTCCACCTCTTGAGGATGTGTGTTTAGATTGTTGGCAGAGATCACCTTTGGGTCTGCGCTCTCAAGACCAAATGAGAGAACATTACCTCCTGTACAGGTCTGTAGAATTACCTTCAAAATGCTTCTGGTTTCTTCAATATGTGCCGCCATGACCGCAGGGTTGGCATTGTCCAGGTGTAGAGTTTCAAGGTTTGGCGCCGCATTGCGAATTCCACGCAACAGTCGTGACACTTGATCCGGGTTTGGTTTTGGTGTTTCACTCTCACCTATTCCTTTTGCAAAGTATGAAAATATGCATGACAATGCACCCAGTCGGAAATGTCGGGCGCCTACTCCGGATAGATGTTCAACTTCAGCTATGATATCCTCGGGCGGTCTGAACACTGGTTCACCAAAGTGCGGTTCCGCACAGAAGTTGCAACCGCCCGTGAAATATCTTACACAACCCCTGCCACCTTCGACCTCAACCACCAACGATCCTGGGAAATCCGGGTGCTGGGTAAGCAATTCACTGCCATCTTTTGACCAGGTTTTACATTCTGTCAAGGTTCTGTACCGATCGGCAGGTTCGTTACCGGATAGTTGATCAAATACTGCCGCATCAAGATCTTTTATGCAAATTAAGTCAAATACATCTTTCAATTGTAATTGTTTATTATAATTGGATCGACCACTCATGAACCCTAACCTGGCCGCCGCACCGCCCAGGAACAGTAAACCATTAAACTGTTCGGCAATTGTTAATATCTCTCGTAGTGAGATCGGCATGGCACGGAGATATTTACCAGGTACTATTGCTCCGGCGATAATTATCAATAACTTGGATCTGAACAGATGCACCAATTTCTCATTATTACTTTTCTTACCGGTTCTACTCCTACTTTCACTTCTTATTCTCGCCATGCCGCTGCGGTACTCGTCGATGGTCAGATAATTGATCCGATAAGCCGGGTTGACATTTTTAATGGCCCCATAGATATATCTGGGCAGAGGTGCAACAAACGGCGGCACGCCCAGGCATGACGGCTCGTCGGTATAGCCGTCAAGAATTGTGATTATTAATTCTGACACCATGATAGATGGATATGGATCGGAATATAAAATGTTTAGGCTGAATTGTTTACTTAATCGAAAACTATTTGAAACAAAATTACTTTTCTTGCATGGTTTTGACTGTGGAAAACAAACAGAGGATTGCAATTCTATTCACTGTATTCATAACCCTGGTGATTTTTTATCTGTTGCCCACGCCGGAGGGGTTAAGCGAGAAAGGCAAGATGATGCTGGGCATTCTAGTTGTGGCAGTAATGCTATGGGTTTCCGAGGTGGTTCCACTGGCGATCACCGGGTTACTGGTGATAATCCTTCAGCCTATACTTTACATTTCAGAGCCAGAAAAAGTATTTACCTCCTTTGGAAACACCGCGATCTTCTTCCTAATAGGTGCATTTATCATTGCCAGTGCGATCGAGAAACATAATCTACACAAACGCATTGCAATTTCATTTTTACGAAAGTTTGAAAGCAGCCCCAAACAGTTCACGTTCGGCATCATGCTATGCTGTGCACTTCTATCATTCATAATACCTGAACACGCCGTAGCCGTGTTGATGATGCCGATCGTATTATCCATACTGGTTTCGCTCAAGATCGTGCCACAATTGAGCAACTTTGGCAAGGTATCCATGTTAGCGATAGCCTATGGCTGTTCCATCGGCAGCCTGGGCACACTCGTCGGCGGTGCTCGTAACCCGGTTACCATCGGATTTATGGAAACTCAGGGTATTAAGGTCACATTCTTGGATTGGATGATCTATTCTTTCCCAATTGTTTTTATATCACTGCCGTTGGTCTGGTTGATCCTCATTACCTTTTACCCGGTGGAGATCAAAGATCTCAAGAAGGTGCAGCACAAACTTAATAATGAGATCAAGGCTCTTGGCCCTATTAAATCCGAGGAGAAATTGGTCACAGCCATACTTTTTGGCACGGTTCTGGCCTGGGTGATCATACCTTCGATATTTTCATATATGAGCTTAGCGGTCGTTGCGGTTGCCGGTGGTATTGCCATGTTCTTCAGCGGCTCGATTTCCTGGAAGGATATCGAACAGCGAGTACCGTGGGGGATCATCCTGCTGTATGGCGGTGCAATATCACTCGGTATCGGCATGGTAGAGACAGGGGCAGCTGAATGGCTGGCACTTAATTTCTTATCAATATCTGGCAATAATGTCATTATCACTATATTTTTATTAATATTGATCACGATAGTTTTTACCAATATGATGAGTAATGTGGCCGCCGTTGCTATGATCCTCCCCATCGGTGCGGGGTTCGCAACGGTGTTGGGGTTGCCGGTTTTATTATCTTCTATGCTTATTGGTCTTGCTGGCGGGTTAGCATTCGTTCTGGTGATCGCAACACCTGGAAACGCAATTACATATTCCGCTGGATATTTCTCCACAAAAGATTTATTTAGGGCAGGTTTAATAGCTAACCTAACATGCATCCTTGTCCTGTTCCTGATCGCAATTTCATACTGGAAATTAATAGGAATATGGTGATCTCACTTTAATTTGGAGTTGATATGTTGTTTGAAAGGATCTTGTTACCATTGCCTTCAGAATATTTCCCCGAGAATGCTGTAAAGCGTGCGATACAGCTCAGTGCCAAATTTAAATCAAAATTGATCCTCCAATATATTTTCGAGGAACAGGTTTTGGATAAAGTAAACAATGTGACCTCTGGCGCAGTCACCTGCCAGTCGCTCGATGAGCTGGTAAAAGAGGTTAAACATGTTGAAGTTCACAGCGAATCAACCGTTCTCTTCGAACAGATCGAAAATATGGCAAAAAAGAAAAATATAGATATCGAAATAGAGAGAATTACTCAGAATGGGGTCCACAGTGATGAGATCTTGGGATGTATTCAAAAGGAATCTGTTGATCTGATGGTGACCGAGTTCCATAGAGATACACTATTGAAATACAGGATATTCTATAACAGCCCGATACCAATCTGGCTCGAGCATAATGGTAAGAACATCAATAAGATATATGGTATCCTGACAAATCTCAGCCCAAATGTATTGGTTCCAAAGTTCGCATTGAAGTTGACTAAAAAGTTCAATGTTCCATTACATATTTATTATGTGCTTGACAACACCGAACCGTACGATGAAAATATTGAGAAGACGGAACGAAAGAAACTGTTCTCGACCATAGAGCAGAAGTTCAAGAGCCATGGATTAAAATACGATATTGATCTGGTAACACAAGACATATCGAATTTCTTGGGCGAGCACTTCAAGCACAAGGAGGGAGCACTTGTCATACTTGGCAGGTTCAAGAAGCCCGCAAAGATACCGTTTATTCGGTTAGATAAAAAGATCGAGGTCAGCAAGAAGCTCGGGGCAAATGTGTTGATCTTAAAATAATGCTGTTTTGCAGTCGGGATTGATTGATGCTGAACAGTAGCAGTGTTCATTTGATGCTGAACAGTGGCGGAGATTAATTGATGTTGAACAGTGGCGGTGTTCATTTGATGTTTAGCAGTGGCGTAGCTTAATTGATGTTGAACAGTGGCGGTGTTGGATTAATGATTAGTAGTAAAAATGATTAAAAGTTATTTGCTCAATAATTTTAGATTAATGTTTTTCAGTGTTTTTAATAAAGTAAAAAATTTGACGTCCAACTTTATCATATTCACTATGATATCTCTTGAATTGTAATTCTGAAATATAGTCAAATGTAAAAACAATTTTCAAATGTTCTTTGGTTTCATCACTTGAAGCTAATGCATAGGTTAGAAACTTGATAAATTCTTTTTTATACCTTTTTCTGCCATACCCTTCAACAATATTTATGATAACTGATTTAGAAGATCTTCGAAGTTGACTACCTTCTTCATATAACTCGAATTTCGGAAAATTTAAGGTCAATTTATGAATTTGCACTGCGAGTTTGAATGCATTCTTGTAGATCTCCAAGTCTTCATACGTTTTAGCTAACAATTCATCTCCTTCTCAGGATTAAAATAATTGTAAGATATTATTTAATTTATAGTAAGGGGTTCAGTGAATTTAAAAATAAAAATCAAAACTACTTCACAATAACTCATCACCGCAACTGTCAATCAACAACTCATCACCGCCACTGTCCATTGATAACTCAGCACGGCTACTGTCCATCGGTGACCAATCATCGCTACTGCCAATCAACAACTCAGCACGTCCACTGTCAATCAATATTTATTAGTATCATTATTGAATAACTCAGGTTGATAATGGCCATGTTGAAAGTAGGAGTGATCTCGGTCCAAGGCGCCATATTCGAGCATGTTGAGGCCGTGAAGAGTGCGGCGGCAGAGTTGGGTTTGAAAGATATGCAGGTAGTTCATGTACGCCGGTTAAACGAATTGGATAATGTGGATGGGTTGGTCATCCCCGGCGGCGAGAGCACGACAATAGCGAAACTGCTGATCAAGTTCAAGCTATACGACCGTATAAAAGAACGTGTGACCGATGAGGACCTGCCCATATTAGGCACATGCGCCGGATGTATAACTCTTGCCACCGAAGGCGATCTTGAGGTCGAGAAGACCGATACTAAATTGCTAAGGTTGATGGACATGCGCGTGAAGCGCAACGCTTTCGGTCGCCAGCGTGAGTCGTTCGAAGCCGATATTAAAATTGAGGTCAAGAACAAGGATTTCGAGGAACCGTATCATGCCGTGTTCATACGTGCACCGGTGATAGAAAAAGTGTGGGGTAAGTGCAGACCATTGGCCAGGCTGGAGGATAAGATCGTACTTGCAAAACAGGGCAACCTGGTTGCAGCGGCGTTCCACCCTGAATTAACCGATGATCTGCGGGTGCACAAATATTTTTTAGAGATGGTTTAAAGAGAGAATTCCACCGGTTTATTGACTGGTGGTTGTGAAATTCTCTCTTAAATCTAAGATCCATACAAGAGTTATTGGGGCATAAGAGTAGCAAAACAACAGAAATATATATTCAAGTGAGCAATAGAGAATTAGGAAAAATAATAAGCCCTTTGGATAATTTGGTTAAAGACTGAATAATAGGAATTTTAATAAAGAAATATATCTATTGGGATACAATACGAAGTAAGTTCAGATATAATGTCAAAATAACGATATATACGAACCATGTTCGGATATAATGTCAAATAAGCGGTTTATACGAACAGGGCGGATATAATACCAAATTGGTCGTTTACCCGAACCAGGTTCGCATAAAAGGAGTTAAGTGAAATCAGGGGTAAAGGACTTGAAAGGAGGAATAGAAAATGGACCGAAAATGGTTATTAAAAAGATTTGTCATTGAAAATAGTTCCATTTTATTGTCAGCGTCCTATAACAAGAACGCAATTAGGAATATCAAGAGAAAATATTTTATTGATCGATATTCAAATAAAATTGGAGTGCCAAAGAATAAGGAAATTGCAGAAGCTTTAGTTGAGGGGTTTATTGCGATTCGAAAAATAATAAATATAGAAGAATTAACTACTTTCGTCCATGAATATCCCTTTTTAAGAAAACACATTTATGATATTAATAAATTTGAACATATCTTCACAGAAGTTAAACCGCCAGTAACTATAGATGATATTAAAAAATTAAAAACTCAATCGTCCTACGAATTAGAAAGAGGTAAAATAAAAAAAGAGGTGATTGCTGAAGCCACTGAAGAAATCCAGGAGGCCATTGAAAAGAAGACCGAGGAATATCTCTCTGTGCCATCTATTTTAGATCAGGAGGAGATTGAGGAACCATCGGTAACTTCGATCCCCAAATTTCAATCCCAAAAAGAATGGTGGGAGCGACTCAACTTAATGGCAAACCCATTTCCGAGACAAGAAGGGCTCTCTCAAATCCCTACAGATATGTATGAAGCGGTTGTTGTGAAGACTCAGATTTATAAAACGTATACGAATCGTGCTCAACAAAACATTGAGGACTTACTTTATAAAGGGAAACTTCTCATTGGAGATACTGGGTATGGAAAAACCACCTTATTTGATTATTTGTCTTATGTACTTATTGAAAATAAATTAAAAATATTCAGAATTACTCTTCAACCCAGAGGAGATGTAGTTACATATAATGTCCAGTTCGAAAATGAATTATATAACGAAGTGAAAAGTTTTTATAAGGAGCGGTTTAAATATGACTATGCTGGTGATCCTTCTATAAATACCATTATTGAAATGCTTAATATACTTAATAATAATGAAAATTGGTGTTTCATTCTTGTGCTTGATGATCTCCATAAAATTATAGGTGGAGAAGGAGTTGTGTTAAAGTTTCTTGGAAGTCTTCAAATATCAAAAGATAAAATGATTCGAAAAGGAGCGAAAATTGGTTTTCTAGTCGCAGGTCTTCCGGACTGGCAAAATTATTTTAGAACAGATGGTGCTTTTAGAGGTTTTTTCGACACACCCCCTGATTTTATGCCTGAAGTCACACCTGAAATAGCATACGAAGTAATAAAAAAACGGATCCTAGCATATGCGAAAAACACAGAAATTAACAATTTTGTGGACCTAGACTTCATAAAACAGATACATCGAAAAACCATTAACGAAGGCAGATATTTAGGCTTTAGAACATTTATGTCAAATGTTGAAATTGAATTAAGAAAAGGAAATTTTAGTATATTCGAATCAAACCCGATTGAAGTTGAACCTGATAAATTAAATATAATTCAAGAAATTATCGAAAAAGAATCTGTTTTAAAAGCATCATTTAATAAATATATCTATGGTAGCAAAATACAAACAGAAGAAAATCGCGATTTCGGTTTAAAAGTCCTCATAAAGATATTTCTCGAAAAAGGAATCAATGAAAGTGATGAGTTCTTCTTATCGCATGACTATTATTTCCAAAAATTAGCAAGATCAAACCTAATTAACAAAGTTAAAATTGAACAAGACAAAATAAAATGGATCGTAAACCCACTTCTAGTTAAAGTGAATGATGAAATTCTTTCGAGATATAATCTCTCATTGGAAGATTATCTTAGACCATTATACATCAAACCATTTAAGAAAAAAGAGCTTTTGCCGGTTAAACATGAACGAGATTTATTTGACGTTTTCATAGATGAAAACACATCTGCACTGAGCGATTATATCGAATTATTAAGAGCATCTGTTTCACCGTATCGTAAGGCGATTTCATTAAATTTAATCAAAATAAAAGAAGAGGATGTCATTCAACTAGTAGAAAATTGGAAGATTTCCCTGGCGCAAATATCAAGTTGTGTATTCAATTTTGAGAACCTTTTACCAGTGAAGAGCCTTTCTCCAAGTGAAATATTGACGAGATGGAGTGACTATTGGACATACCCTGATGCGCTCAAGCGGTTTATCGATGAACTCGCATCTTTTAATAATAGAAGAGATCAAATTCCACTTCTGAGGAGATTTTTTATAGAAGCTTTTAATGAAATCTTTAATTTGTTTAAAAATGACTTCGTAATAAATAAACAAATTTATTTTCCTTTAGAAAGTCTTAAGCAAGATGAAATCCATCTTCTCTATAGTTGTCGAAATCTCTATAGCCAGCCATATAAGATGTCCAATTATTTTGATTTATTAAAGTTAATGAATAATCATATTGAGAAAAAAATTAGGATATTCCTCCGTAATTTCATGAACCTATTATATGGCGATAGTAAAAATATGCTAAAACAAATAAAAGATGATAGTATAAGAAAATATATAGAGACGGATCCGAGGATATACGAAGGGATATCATTTAATGAATTCGAGAATCTTAACCGGGGACAATATAAGAAATTATTCATGGAATGTCCAAACCTTAAAAAGGCAATATTTGAGCATGTTCTAGGTTCTACATATAAAAATGATTTTAAAGCATTTTTTGAAGCTTTTTGTGATTATAATATAATAACCGCACATTTAAAAATGGATTCTCTTCAACCACAAGATCAATCACGAATACACGATTATATTATTCACTCTACAGAATTTATAAAAAAGATAAACAATGCATATTTGAATATATTCGATCAATATTTCTATATCGGAGATGAAACATCCACAGAAATAAAAATATATTTCTCTCTTCGAGGAATAAAGGCTAAGGAGATTTCTAAGGAAGAATTTAAATTAGAAGGGAAAATACTTAAAGATATCACCGATATAAAACCAGTAAGAATAAATCAATCAGAAATTGATCGTGTTGTGACAATATTAAGAAATATAAAAAATGGTGATATTTATCATTTAGATTTAGAAAATTATTTTCTGATTGAACGTCTATTTACAATCGAATATAGATGCTTTATCTCTGTGCTAGCGTATCTAAAATGGAACGGCAGAATAAGTATTGATAATAAATTTGGTACGTGGATTACAATACGACTATAAAAGATAGAGAAATGTATTTGGAACCTTTACCCCCGACTCTCGCCAACTTCGTTGGCTCTGTGCTATCGTGCTCACTTAACAAGCGGGTATGCGGTTCACTTCACTTCGTTCGTTCACCCAAATGCCACCACTAAATTTATATGATGATATAATGATTCAATTCGTTGGGTGCGGTGGCACTTCACATACCCGCGAGCCGTTAGGCGAAATGTTTGAAAAGAGGTTATGACTATGAGATTCATTGAACCAAAAGATCTTAGAATACCTCGGACTTATTTCACGGAGTTCGATCGAGCAAGCTATTCCTGCATTGAGTGGACGACAGAACAAGTGGAAGAAATGAAACGCAATCTTGAACGAAAGATTAAGTTGCTTGGCCTCATCAAAGGAACGGTAATTGTACCCGCCCAGGATTTGTTCGAATCAGAGCTTTGTAAAGACTTTATAATGGGAAACTCCATCGTTTTAGAAGAAGAAATAATATTACCCGCTCTCATGTCCAGATATACGAATTTCTTTGACTTCCTGTCTGATAGACGCGAAGAATCTAAAGAAAAATATCTCTATATGAGAAACGATACGAATGAAATTAACACATTACTTTCCAATTCATTAGCAGTAGTTAAATGGGATGAAAATTTGGCTACAAAATGGTTCAAACAGCGTTTACTACACGATCTAGAAGACGAAAGATCGGTGTTACATTTTAATATGCACAAAGTTCCTCGCCCACTCATTACAGAAGCTATTTCTCGCATAAATGAAATAGAATCTCCTTCAAGAATCGATTCAAGACTCGAGATATATCGTATAGCGAGGGTGTCGGGGAACAAAACTCTTTGGCATCAATTAGTTAATTATACCGATTTTATTTACTATCTTTCTGGCGCTCATGCTGTTAACTCCGAAGGGGTCTTGCCGCAAGAAAACCTCATCGACTTTAGTATTGCTGATTTAACCCGTGAAAAAACGAAATTATCTGAGTACGAGATTTTCTATAGAATATTCATGAGTATAATAAAGGATCAGACTCAAAAATATTTTCCGGTAGAACTATTGGATTTGCTAACTTTTGAAGACATTGTAGAATTACGTAAAAGTTTGCTCCACAGTGGCTTTGTTGATAAATACAATAAACTACTGACGAAAACAAAACAAAGAGTGGAAATCACCGATACAGAGCAACTTGTGCTAAATCTAGATGAACTGAATCAATTCGAAAATGAGCTTCAGAGCCTGCCCGAGAATTAGCATATTAACACTGTTAAGAACAAATTGTACCAAAATTATATAATTAGCCAAATCCATGCCCATTTAGGTGTCTGGATGGGAAAGAAATACCTGCCGTATGATCCTGATCAATGCTTGATTCTTGCTCCGAATATTAATAATTGGCTTCCAGAGGACCATCTTGCTCGTTTTATCTCAAACGTTGTTGATGATCTTGACCTAATGGAGATCCTTACGTATTATGAAAAGGAATTCCGA
>JAEHCK010000261.1 GCA_020696345.1 Thermoplasmata archaeon
AGAGTTGACAGCATCGGTGCGAGGTTCCCATTGTTCTATGACTTTAATCATTTTAAACAGTCATTGAAAAACGCCAAGGTCGTTAACCTTAGAACCAGCACCGATAGTCAAATCTCTAATCGTAGCCATACATCTTCAATCGAAAGTCTGAAATCACTGGTAAATAGTTATCATCGTCCCAGGGATGTTGATAGAATCGTACAGGGTATAGAGTCGGGTGCCAGTATGCCATACCCTATTGTACTAAAAGGTTCTAAAGGTATGTGGATCATGGCGGGAAATACCCGACTGGACACGGCTTTTATTTTAGGTAATAATCCGAAAGTTCTAATGGTGGATGTAACAGAATGATTTGCAATAAATGTGGAAAAGAAATACATATAAAATTCTCTAAATGTATGAGTTGTTCTATAAAAGCAAAATGGAATGATCCGGATTATAGAAACAAATCTTTAAAAACACGATCAACCGAAAAATATAAAACCGATATGAAAATATCCATGCAAAAGTCAAAAGCATGGAAAGATACACAACATTTAAGAACTCATGGTTTGAAGAAATATTGGGAAAATATTCGAGGTTGTAAATTTGAAGATATAAAAGATGTTTGGTATATGTATAGACGGGTTGTTTATAATATGACAGAATCTAATTATAAAAAATTTATGGACATTATTAATCCCGGAGATTTACCAAGAGGTTTGAGGAAATATCATGTGGACCACAAATATTCCATTTTGGAAGGATTCAAAAATAACATACCACCATATGTCATTTCAAATCCACATAATTTACAAATGTTAAAATCTTCGGAAAACATACGAAAGGATTTTAGATGTGATATAACAAAAAAAGAATTGTTTACAGGATTTGATCAACATGTTAAGAAAACTATATAAAAAGAAGTTCAATAATACAATGTGGAAATCTGGACAAATTTATCAATTTAACTATAAAGCCTGGGCGAATGATCCAAGACCTGTGATAATATTCATGTATGCTTTTGAGGGCACACATCCTACAACAGGTAGACAATGGCGTTTCTTCCAGGGTATCAATTTTACATATGTACCGAGAACAATCAGAAAAGAATTTGCTGAAGTTTGGATGAGAGAATTTGCCCGACTACGTGACCCAAGACTTACATATCAAAAGGTAAAGAGACGTTGGCCGGGTATAGTACATGCTACGAGACGGTATTTTTATTCACCATCTGACTATATTAAAAAGTCAAAAGAAATACCATATGATCAATGGGAAGATGCAATTGTTTCGACATTCGCCCGAGACTTTAGTAAAAAGGTCAAGTCATCACTGATAAACAAATTTAGAGTTGTATTGGGCAGACGTAAAGCCAGAAAGAAACAAAAGAAATTTAACCCAGCGAGTTTAAGGAAACTATAAATGGCAAAAACATACCAGACGTTCTATAAGAACGAAGTAAGAGCTTTACAATTAACTGTTAGAGATCAGAACGGCAATGCTTATTCTCCGTCTGGAGCGTTTGTTGAAGTACAAGATAATGTCGGTGAAACAGTCGTTGTTGAACAGGCCGCTCAGATAACAGATAATACAGTTCAAACATTGATAGGTACTGCCACAACTGCATCATCCGGAACATATAATGTCATCTGGCGAATTCTATATCAACAGTATACATATTATCACGTAACTGAACTGGAAGTTCGGAAGTTATTATAATGGAACATATAAATACAACAGAAGTTCTTGGATTTGAACTGGATTATGACGAGAGACAATTTATAAATACAACAGAGATTCTTGGATATGAACTAAGGGATTATGATGAGAGACAATTAGTTTATAGAATAGTTTTAGAATTTTTTAATGAAACGGGGAATACATTTTAATGGCAAGATATCATTGGTGGGGACGTGCAGTAGACACTTACGGAAACATTAAACCAGCAGCATCTATATATGTTTATCTGGCAGGAACGACAACTACGGCAACTGTATACAATTTACAAGTTGGCGGAGGAACTATATCTATACCGTTAGAAACAGATACGTTAGGTCGTTTTGATTTCTGGGTATCAGATGAAGATTATGAAGTATCACAATTGTTTGATATCAGTATCGATGGTCTGGCATATGCTTCAGTTGATATATTTAATCTGGTAGGATCGCAAAACGCGGACGATGATCTACGTGGTAGAATGAGAACCCACGAAGTTTCTGCTAAAGGTATATTTGATGACTTACAAGGTGAGATAAGATCGCTTCAATTATCTGCTGATGAAGGGTTGGATG
>JAEHCK010000058.1 GCA_020696345.1 Thermoplasmata archaeon
AAGGTTTTTAAATAGGAATCCGCATTTTATTCCAGTATATGCTTCAATGTTGGTTTCGTGGTTGATTTCATCGTTGGAGTATATCCTCTATTCACCTATTTAAAGATGAAATCGACTGGTTAGGTTGAAATTCCAATACGTCATAAAAAAATGCTTCACAAAAAAGAATAATGATTGCCACATTTTTTTAAAAGTCAAATTTCAAAAGTTAAATCTTAAAAGTTAAAAATTCTGATAACTTTTTACTTTTAGCTGGGTAAGAATTCTTTACTCAATGTTATTTATTATAAGAATTCTTAGCTCAAGAATAATTTGTGCCAACAAATTGTTCGAGTTTTACTTTTCCTTTGGATTAGATCAACTGGTAGCGTTGAAATTCCAGTAGCCAACATAAAAAAACCTAGCAAAGCGCTGCAGTTGACGGCGGTGGAGGTGTGGATAAATTCAGAATGAAGATATGGGAAAAAGAGACTGACAAAATATTAATAATATATTCCCATTGTATATAAACAATAAAATTGCACAATGGGGGCACAACCATGTGGAACCTGAAATGTATCACAATCATGCTTTTATTGATAATATCCAGTTTTAATATTCCTTCTGCATTTGAAAATCCAAGGGATGATCCTGAAAGATAATAAAAAATGTATATTAAAAATTAAAAAATTCATAAGAGAATACATATGATACCCATATTCAAATTTAAAACAACTTCAAAAGATGGCCATATATCCTTCCTAAATTTGATTGGGGTCATCCTTATATTCAACATTGGCCTATTTTCCAGTTTAGGTTTTCTCCTCCCCTCTGAGGGATTACCAGAAGATCCTAATTTAGATGTAATTGATGAGACATTGAATAAAGATGAAAAAGGATTTTCAGAAAAAAGTGAGGAATACAATAGAATATTAAGAGAGGCAGATAAGGATAATAACAAGATCGAGGATTACCTAGAACAACAGATCGAACTTATGCAAAAAACCGATTTTAATAGTGAGGTTTCCGCAATGGTCCGCCTCGATACCAAGGTTGACCAAGAACACATTGATTTTTTGCAGAATTTAGGGGTGGAGATCAAACACTCCTTTCATATGATCAATGCCATATCCATAAGGCTTCAAGTGGATCTTCTTCAGGAAGCAACAGGACTCCCTGATCTCGAAATAATATATGCGGATCAGGAATTAGAACCCATGTTGAAATCCGCCCTTAAGGCCATAAAAACCGACCAGGGTTCATTAGGGCTTGCGGGATATCCATGGATAGACGGTAGTGGTGTGACGATAGCAATTATAGAAGCCAGTGGTATCGACGGTGATCATTCAACTTTTCCACCCGGGAAGATAATTGCATATAAAGATTTCGAATCTGGCGAAGAGGACTTGGATCCAACTGATGGTATGGAGACCAATTATTCAGCCGAACATGGAACAATGACCGCAAGCTGTGCAGTGGGGACTGGAGGAAACACAACTAATACTGGAGCCGCCCCTGGAGCAAATCTTGTTTTCGTAAATATTGCCGCAGGAAGCAGTTCAATGATAGAAGGAATTGAATGGTGCATAGATCACAAAGATTTTGACTTTAACAAAGATGGTGTGGAGGACGGACCAGACATAATCTCAATGAGTATTGGCAGCATATTCATCCGCTTGATATCAAAAGAGGATTTCAAGGACATGTGTGACGCGGTGAGGGAGGCAGGAATAATCTTTGTGGCTTCCGCAGGAAATGAGGGTCCATTACCCAAAACAGTAGGTCATCCCGCCTCATTAGAGAATGTGATCGCGGTTGGTTCTGTAAACGATGACAAAATTATTTCAATATTTTCATCCAGGGGTCCAGGAGAAAACGGCGTTATCAAACCTGATATATGTGCACCTGGTGAAGATATTACCTGTGCGGTTCCCGGTGGAGAATGGACAGAAGCAGATGGAACTTCATTTGCCTGTCCGATAGTTGCAGGTATAATCGCAATGATCCTACAGCTAAATCCAGAACTTTCACCAGACGAGGTACAATCTTTGCTGCAGGAAAATGCAGAGGATGGGGGATTGCCAGGGCCGGATAATACATATGGGTATGGTATTGTTGACACTATTTCGGTATTACAAAATATTTCATCAAATTATCCATCTCAATCTCATCCACCCAAAGCATCATTTACTTATTCGCCCAGCTCACCAACAATAGAAGAATCAATACAATTTACAGATAGCTCTATTGAATCAGATAGTGAGATAGTCTCCTGGTCATGGGATTTTGGAGATGGGACCACATCAGCACAGCAGAATCCCACACAACAATACACCGATCCCGGTGAATATGAGGTGTCATTGACCGTGCAGGATAATGAAGGTATGGTTGATAATGCTACACAAAGTATATCTGTTATACCCATGCCCAACGACCAACCAAGCGTTCAAATAACAGATCCTAAAAATGGAGAGACTGTTACCGGATCGATCGAGATCAAAGGCATCTCTTCAGACAGTGACGGGGACGTGCAACAAGTAGAAATCCGGATTGACAGTGGAACATGGCTGAAGGCTATTGGATCAACATCCTGGAATTTTGATTGGGATACGACAACTGTTGATGAGGGAACTCATTCCATTTCAGCCCGAAGCTATGATGGTTCTGATCTTTCAAAGATAGAATCCATCGATGTGATCGTTGAAAACACTCCTTCCGAACCGGATGTGGAAGAACCCGGAGAACCACAAGAACCCGAAAACCCAAATGAACCTGAAGATCCATCGGGTTCCGAAGATAATGATCCCCAAGGTGAAGAGAAAGAAGAACCAGATGATACCTCAAGCAAACAAGGAGGAATATTTGGACTTGATTCCAGGGTTTGGAAAATGATCATTATATTCATTATGTTGATATTGATAATTATTGGCGGTATAATTTCAATAAAGGAGAACAGACGATAACTGGATGTTACTCCCCCTGGTTTGTAAAAATCCATAAGATATTTTACTTCTGGCCTGCATTCTAGCTCCGGAGAGAATATGAAGATCTATTAGGTAGATGCTTTTACAAAAGAACCTTTCAAGGGTAATCCAGCAGGAGATTGTCTGTTAGAAAAAGAGACTGACGAAATATTCTATGATAACATGATGGATGCAACCGATGATGCGGAGCTAACGACAACTATTGTTGATGGGTGTATTATGATACATAAGGGGTAGTTTTTGGCTATCCTTTTTTTCTTTTTTCATGTTCAATTACTTATAATTATTATTAACTTATCAAAGTCGAGTAGCGCGGGGGAATTTCACCCCCACGCTCTCACAGAACCGGACGTGAACCTCTCGACTCATCCGGCTCCGAGGGGTCTACTTTCATCTCTTGTGCAGCTTTGTGGCACACACAAACTTCTCCCTTTCTTTAACTGAGATACGGTCTTTCCTTCATGTAAACAAGAATAATTTTCTTCGAAAATATTTTCTAGATCTCAGAATTCAGCATAATTATTAAACACGAGAATTTTGACATATCCTCAACGGAAAAGAGGTGGCACAAGGCCACATCCTCACTCATTTCATTCGCTCGGCCACTCGACGGTCATGCCATCTCGTGGGCTCCTTCGGGTGCTGCGCACCCTCACCCCCTTCTGCTCCCCGCCCTGATCTTAAGACGTTGGAAAGGGAGAAGTTTGAGATACTACGAAGATGTGTTCGTGCCATTCCAGTTTTCATAATGGTTGTATTCTACACAGATAGGATATTACCCTGTTTTTTGGTAGTTATTTTTTTCAATGGCTAATCGGTTTAATCCAGGTAAATTTTATAATTTGAGAATATCAACCTTAATCTTTTATCCTCTTTAACCCCCTAGAGTGATCTCCTGTTTTTCGTACCAATCTAAGACATCGTAGAACTGCTGTGGTTCGAAGTCAGGCCACAAACTATCTATAACAAATATATCTGCATACGCAGACTGTAAAGGCAGGAACCCGCTGAGACGTCTCCTACCACCCCACCGTAGGATGAGATCTACCCTCGATACCTCATGTGAACCTATATTTTTCAATACATTATGTTTGCTTAGGGATTCATCCCCAAGGTTGATTGGTATCATATTCAAGTCCCATTTCCAGCTGTAATTAACGAGGAAATTTAACTTCCTCTTCTCAGCCCTATCATTCCCGGGTACTGTATATTTTTTCAGTTTATCAGGAAATAGAGCCGAACTACTGTCTCCCACAACCAAAATCGAAACATCCTTGTTTTTTACCCAGTCTATAAACTTTACACAGGCATTTTGAAAAGCGACGATCTGTTTTCTGTTACGATGTGTGTTTTCTTGGGTGAATGCATAAACAGATACCTCTTTGATGCCAAGACCAAAACCAATTTCAAAGAGTCGTTTACCTGGCTCGATGCCTTGTACATATCCCTCTTCCTTTGCTAAACCATGGGCATCTGCCCAACGTCGATTGCCATCCGGTATGATGCCTATATGGTTGGGTATAAGTTTGAATTTCATCTTCTATCATTTCCTTAATGATTTTTATTTAATAGGTTCCGTCTGTGGGTTACGGTAAAGAAGCCGGTATCGTCAAACGGATAGGGAAATCTGTTGGTATTATGGATTTTCTTTGGTTTTTAGATTTTGAGTTTTGTGTGGAAGTATTTGTAGTATTTGAGTTTTGAATTTTTCCCTAAGCCTAGAACCTAAATCCTAAAACCTAACACCTTCCTTACTCATACCTTAGCACCTCAGCCGGTGCAACCCTAGATGCCAGGCTTGACGGGGGTATAGTGGAAATAAGTGTCATGCCAAGAGTAATAAGTATGATGATCGCAATGTTAAAACCTGGAATTATAAGTTCATAACCCTGTTCTTGGAATAGTTTTACAAATAAGTTTGCAGACACCACAAGACCAATAATTACACCAATTAATATCCCTAATAACGATATGTATGTAGATTCAATTAAAAATGAAACCATTACTTGTCTTTTGTTAAAACCAATAGCGCGCATCATTCCAATTTGACCTCTACGTTCATTAACCGAGCGTAGTGTAATAATACCCAAACCCGCAATGCCGACTATTAAACCCAGACCTAAATAAGCATTTAAAATATTGAAAAACTGCACATTTGCTTCGATCTGTTCCTTTGCCTCAGCTTCAAAATCGACACTTTGTGCGCCATAGGCTAAAAACGTACGCTCCATATCCCGCCGCACCGCCAAATTATCTTTATTGTCTTTTAGCTTGAACAATAAAATTCCGGTACCCGTTGCATTATACTCCTCCACAAGAAATTGGTCATAAATGAAGATACCATTTAGCGATTTATCAGGATCGATAAAAGTGACGAATGTATCAATAAAACCGATTATAGTAACATTTTTTTTGCTCCCATCTTTCAGTGTAACCTGCGTGCTTTCACCAAGCTCAAGCGGTAGAAATGGTGGCGGCCCAAAGCCACCGCCGCCTGTGCTGGAGTCTGCCAATACATATTCCGGGTTTTCCTTCATGGCAGAAAATGCTTTATCAGAATCACCATCGAATTCTGTTATTAATTTCGAGATCTTAAATCGATTTTGTTCAATAAAATGGTCGTCGATACCAACAACCGGATAATTAACCTGGTCGGACTCTAATATTTGCGAATATTTATTGAATGTAACCTCTGTACTTTTTAATGCAAAATAATCATCAACCAGATCAACGGAATCTGTGTTATTATAAATAATTTGGAAATCTTCAACAGGTTCATCCATTTTAACCATTAGATCAAAACCACCACTGGTCTCTTCGATCTGCGCCTCAAGGTTTCCGCCGATAATTGCCAAAAGAACGGACATGAAAGTGATTATGAATATTACAATAGAGAACATAGCAATAGTAAGTCCTGTACGAAACTTAGATTCAAGTGAATACGATAGAGCAGTTCTTGAAACTGCCACACAACAACCAACTGAACTGAACATTTTTTCAAAGAATTTAACAACGATTCGCGAATTAACCATTAAAAGCAGCACCATAGCGGTAACCATTATCATGCCTGCTATAGCGAATGTGAAGAAATCTTCGGAGAGTCCAAAGAATTTGTCCAATGGCACGCTCCAGATTACAATTACTAGGATGGCTCCAATCGAAAATGCACTACGGTCTTTGATCACCCGTCTTAGGAAAAAGGGGAATGAAAAGAATAGAATTGAAAAACCCAAGAAAAGATTTGTGGCAGATACTTCTTCGGAATCATCGATCTTACCGTTTTCATCATTATCGTTTCCGTCGATTATTGGTGAGATACTAAGCAGAATAATAAAAATAGATAATATGAGCATTATTAAGCCGACTCTTAATGATTTTTTATCTTTCTTGGATAATGCTGGTTCGGGTAAATTCCTTACTGCTCTAATTATATTAACTTCGCTGATCTTTCTAGTGGTGTAATAAATAGTTGCAATACTAATTAAAAAACCTAAACAAAATGCTAAAATTAATGACTCATAAGTGAAAGTAAAAGCCCTTAGAATGTCTGCCGAGTTACCGCCTGTAAACGCATTACCAATGGACCAGACAATGAGATATGCCACTATGATGCCGAAGAATGTGCCAATTACTGCAGCAATCCCCGCATAGATGCTGCCCTCGTAAACAAACAAACGGCGTAATTCTAATTTATTCATTCCTATAGCACGTTGCATACCCATTTCAGACCTGCGTTCCTCGCCTAACATTATAAAGATATTGATTATCAGAATTACACTTGCAATAATAGTAAATGATCCAAAGATCAGTAAAAGATCAGCAAAGAAAAAACCACTCTCAAATACCTCGTCATATTCTGCTTTTTTCTCACGAAGTAGAAATAATGAAAAACTTTGATATTCAATATTTGCAGATTTAACCAGATCCTTTACTTCGGATGTTTTTTCCATACCCGAAATCTCGTCTCCCAGGTTCGAGATATGTATCCTGTTGATCTTTCCTTCTAAAGCTAAAAGCATCTGTAATTCGTTCAGATTCATGTAGAGCTCAACAGTTGAGTAACCACGCTCTTTTAGATCAAGAACCCCAAGTACGGTAAAATTTCCAGTACTGTTAAGATAAGTGAGGTTCAAGGTATTCCCGGGCTCAGCATCAAGCTCAGTTGCCAGATCCTTATTTAGAATTACATTATTATCTGGAATTGCATTAATTTTTTTCCCATCAATATATAAACTACCGAATTTATCACTTTTATCCAAGGTAATTCCGGCTACTACAACTCGTGGCTCTACTAGGTTCTTATCAAAATTAAGAATATTAATACTTTTACGCATTTCAGCTTCTATTCCATCGATAGAATTTGAATCGCCAATTTCTGTCACAAGCTCATCGTAGATCTCAATAGGAAAATCCAGCGTCTCCTGGCTGCCCGGTATTTGGAATACGTAAACCTCATCAGTACCTTGTAAGTCGTCAATTATTTCTTGCGCCAATAGTGTATTAAAACTATCTCCCACGGTGAATGACGATGATATGATCGCAGTTCCCACCATTAAACCGATTATGATCACAACACTGCTGCCTTTTTTTCTTTTGAAATTACGTAACGCCATTTTAAATAAAATTCTATTTCTAAGGGCTGAGATGATGATCCAAAATATTACTATAAGAAATAATATAAAAAATATTAGAGCTATTGATATTTCCATATTATAAATACCCCTTAATCCTTTTTAAAGAATCGTTTATTTGTATATGCCTCTGGGCATGTGAAATCATAATCCGGATTACGAACATCGGACTGGATCCGGCCATCCTTCATTGTGACTTTTCTTGGAACATTTTTTCCTACGTTTGGGTCATGAGTAACTATCAAAAATGTGATACCTTCGCAGCGATTTAGGTCCATTAGAAGATTTATGATCTCTTCACTGGTCTTTGAATCCAGATCACCGGTGGGCTCATCAGCAAAGACGATCGCCGGTGTGTTGGCTAAAGCTCGGGCGATGGTAACACGTTGCCGCTGGCCGCCGGATAGCTCAGCAGGTTTATGAGTTGCCCAATCCTTCAAACCTACGAGCTCGAGCATTTTTTCAGCATTTTTTTTAGCTTCTTTAGGCGTTTTTTTCGCTAATAATAATGGAAGCTCAACATTCTCTATTGCCGAGAGTACTGGTAGTAAATTATAAAATTGGAAAACAAAGCCAATATTACGCGCCCGATATGCGGATTTATCTAGATCGTTTAATTTAGCAATATTTTTTCCCTCGATTTTTACCACACCTTCTGTGATATCATCTAGACCTGATAGGCAATTGAGAAGCGTGGTTTTTCCGCAACCCGATGGCCCCATAACCGCCACCATCTCACCTTTCTGCAATTCTAATGAGACCCCGTTCAATGCTTTTACTTTCACCTCACCAGTATCGTAAATTTTTACTAAATCTTTAGTCGAAACTATGTTCGTTTGCATGTTTCTTAATCTAATACATTATATTTTAAAGTTTTTAACTTCTATGGAGAAATCGTATGAAATATTATACCGGTCACTAAAAATATTCTATTTTATATTTGAACTTGCAAAAAAGTAATTAGATTATTTTTATCTACAAATATATTATTGTACTTAAAGTTGTAACAAGATTTTAAATAAAAAAAAATTTCTTCACTCATGTGCAAAATAACTTATCCTAATATCCAGATAAACTACTTAAGCCCGTGCAGGTACTTGAATCTTTAGGAAATAAATATAGTGGGATATGATACGTTATCCTACAAATCTATACTTTACTGTAAATGTTGCCCATCTCTCTTGATTTTACAATATGTGTAGTTTTTAAATATGAGTATGATAAAGATAACATATCTAACTACACCGTCCAGATGTATTCAATTCCTCCGGCAATCCGCAGCCTAAGATAAGAGTCACCACCGAGGGCTATTGTAACCTTCCATTCTCCAGATTCGCTGGGAATGGTACCCAATGTACATTCAAAAGTGTTTGGACCAAAAACACGTTTCATAGCCTCTTTTGATAACGGGTCAGCTACTGTTAGTGTCCCCCCGGAATTTTCCTTTGTGATGAGCTCATAGTAGTAGACAAGATAGTCCCAGTCTCCCCAATTCGGATGGCCTTGGTCAAGGAAGCTATTATACAAATCTATAGCCGGAGAACCTCTCTTTGAATTATAAACATCGGAAAAAAGATCCGTAGCACGAACAAAGTATACCTCACCAACAAAACCCATACCGTATGAAACTAATTTCATATCAAGGAGAATGATTCCTGAGGAGTCCTCAAAGACCAAAGAGTGTATCCACTTTGCAGAGGTGTCATATGAATATGTGAGTGATTCACCACTTGATGCAGTAGCTTCAATATTTACAATTGTAGTTTGCCCATTGATGGGTAAGTCTAATGTTCTTATTGATACGACCTTAGCTTTAAACTCCTCTACGTCGAACATTGAGAAAGTCCATTGGGAGTTTTTCCTCAATGGGAACGAGAAGAGAGGCTGCGGTATACCTTTCTCGTAGATAGAAAAGTTCTCCATCGTTATTCTGCCGAGCATAGGATTGTAGTTTAGTACAGCATGCCGCTGCGCATCAAGACGAGATGCTACACCGGTCAAGTAGTCTGTCCCGTCATCTGAGGCTACAACGATTCTCGAAATTACATCCTCTATCTCCGGAGTCTTGAAAGAGTATGTCCAGTATTTTCCATATTCCCAATTGGGAGCAGAGATTTCACTAGGGGGGGGACTATTTTCCGAGTATTCAAAATATCCTGAAAACATCGTCGCTCCAAGTAGGAACCCTATTATAAAGATGCTGACGATTGATATTATCGAAATAGATATCTTCTTTCTTATGTTCATGTCCCTCAATCTCTGGTAACATATATGTCCCGCGTTCTATAAATATTACGGTTCGCCGCTGATATTGCACATGTTCCTTGACATTACAGTACATCATAATAATTATACCCAATCATCTCTTTCTCTTCTTAGCCCGGGTAAATTTCCTTGATTTATAGAATAAGAAAGTAAATACTACGACCGACAAAATGTCGTCTAACTAGTTCTTATCTGTATTATTTTTTCATTTAACTCTTTTATGTCGAATGCTATCAACATTCTTCGGAAAAATTCCTTCAAGCTCAATTATCAATATTCCTTCCATTTACATTATTGCCCCTTCCTATTACCCCAATGCTCGTATTCTACCCACAGCTAATTGTCCTATTTTCTTATCATTTTCTCTTTCATAGTTAAAGTAGTGTAATCCAGGTAAAGCTTTCCATCTCAAAATATAAACCATTATACCGGCTACACTTTTTTAATAAATATACCATGAAATCAAAAAGATTTAAGAAACGGACAAAAAAACCAGTGGGTTTGATATTATATTAAGAGAAAAATTTAATTTATAGTTAAACAATCTATGTAATTAGAGTAGTGGAAAAAATGAAAAAAATTGAACAGATAAAAAAGATGATAACTTCACATAAAGATATTCTTAAAACTAAATTTAATGTTAAAGAAATTGGAATATTTGGATCTTTTATACAAGGAAATCAAAATGAGGAAAGTGATGTTGATATTTTAGTTGAATTCACCAAACCTGTTGGTTTAATTGAATTTATCAAACTTGAAGAATATCTAAAAGATTTGATAGGGATTAAAGTGGATCTTGTACTTAGAGAGGGTATAAAGCCAGCCCTTAGAAGTAATATCCTCAAACAGGCGGTCTATGTATGAAAAATCGAGATCCAAAAAGTTATTTAAAAGATATTCTTAATTCTATAGTACATATTGATGAATATGTTTCAAACCTTGATTATTCTGCTTTTTCAAATGACCAAAAGACGGTAGATGCTGTCATTAGAAATCTTGAAATAATTGGTGAAGCCACAAAGAATATTCCATAGGAGATCAGAAATAAATATCCAAATCTCCCTTGGCGAGAAATGTCAAGGATGAGAGATAAATTGATACATGGATATTTCGATGTAATATATAGTATGATCTGGGAGACAATTCAAGATGATCTGCCAGTGATAAAATCAGAGATAATGAAAATATTGGATAAATAATATTTTATCGAAAATTGATTTTCTATACGGATTTCATACGGGCACATTGTCTAAAAGTGATAAAACTGTCCACTCTATGAATAAGGGGGAGAAGAATCTCCCCCTTACACCCTCTCACTTTTCTTATCCACTTATGGGATGGCAAGCCATCCCACTATCCGATAATGAAAGAGGGTTTAAGGGGATTCCTCCCCTTTAACGCAGAGAGTGTCAAGTATTATTCACTTTAGCCAACCAAAGAAAAGCCCTATGAAATTCGAAAAACGTAAGAAAAATAGACGCTGGAGTTTGAGACATGACCGCCATTCTGTTTCTTTACTTACAGATCACATGGTCTTTTGCACGAAATATCGATTGCCATTGCTTTATGGCGATATTGCTGATAGGTGCGAGCAGATCATCAGATCAGTTGCCAGAAAGTTGGATGTGCGAATAATTCGTATGGCGGTTAATCCTGAACATGTTCATATATTTTTCAAATATCCACCCAAGCTTCCACCTAGTATAATCGCGATGCGAATAAAGTGTGCATCTTCATATCTACTTCGAAAGGAGTTTCCTGAACTTAAAAAACGAGTTAGAGATCATCTCTGGGCACCATCGAATTATCATGGATCCGTTGGACAGGGATTTGAGGTCGTTGAAAATTACATTAGATGCCAGGAAGGGCATCATGGGGGATGATGAGAGAGGGCAATTGGACTTTGGGGTGATGCTGATAAAGTAAATAATAAAAGTGGAGTATGAAGTAAATTTATAGAATAATGTTATATAGAGATAATTATATTAATGACTATCACTTAGTGGATGGGAGATATATGGAACCGAGAGAAGTAGAACTCGAGGAGGCGAGATATATGAAAGAAAGAAAAGGAATTAGAAAGGGGTTAGTATTTGGAATAATCTTGGCACTGGTTGCGGTGGTATTCGCAGGCATACCGATGAATGTGAGCGCGTATACTGGAAATGTGTTCATTATGGCAGATGGTTCATTTCTTCCTTCAACCGCGCCATTGGTAAGGAACGGCGATACCTATACGCTAACAGATGATATTGCCGGAACAATTTATATATATAAGCCAGGCATAACACTGGATGGTGCTGGCTACAAATTAGATGGGGCAGGGATACCTGCTCATATCTACGTTTACGGGGGATATGGTGCAAAAGACCTGACGGTAAAGAATTTCAATATTGTTGGAGGCAATATCGGTATTTTATTACACCAGACCAGCGGAAATACAATCGAGGGAAATACGATATTGGATTCCAAATATAATGGAATTAAAATCGATAAATCCAGCTACAACACAATTACCGGGAACACAATTTCGGGATGTAAACAATGTGGTATTTATATGTCTTCATCTTCCGATAATACCTTGAACAACAACATCGTATCCGGAAGTGTATATGACGGTGTGTTCTTATACGGATCCAATAGCAACACACTTTATAGTAATACTGTGAAAGAAAATTGGAATGGGATATATTTAACAGGCTACTCTAAAACTAACACAATTACATTAAATTTGTTGACTTCAAATAAAATTGGACTTTACCTTTATCAATCATCATACAATTTAGTTACTAGCAACACAATGTCATACAATAGTCTTTATGGAATCATGCTCTATAAAACCGATTATAATACATTTTATTACAATAATATCCATCATAACTATAATCTTGTTCTTATTAATTCTAACTTTAATAAGTTCGATAATGGTGCAGGCGAAGGTAACTACTGGGGGGACTCTTATAAAGGTGTCGACATAAACGGTGATGGGATCGGCGATACAAATTTACCGCATTTAGATGTAGATTATTATCCATTGATGGAACCCTGGAGCCCGAATGAACCACCAGTTGCCGACGCCGGTGAGAATCAAGTTGTGGAATGCCAGTGTCCTTTGGGTGCAGAAGTTATACTTGACGGTTCCGGCTCCAGCGACCCAGATGAGGATGAGTTGACATACAGTTGGATCTGGGATGGTGGCTCGGCAACTGGAGTTAGTCCAACTGTAACTTTCCCATTGGGAACTACCACCGTAACCTTGGTTGTCAATGATGGAACAGTCGATTCAGTTCCTGATACAGTTGATATTACTGTACAAGATACAACACCACCAGAGATCACTGTTGCAGATGAACCCATCGTGCTCTGGCCACCGAACCATAACTATCATGAAATCGAAACAGACGATTTTGTAACTTCGGTAAGTGATATCTGTGATGGCGAGGTTGGCAAAGACGACGTTGTTATTACTTCTGTGAGCAGTGATGAACCTGAGGATGTAGAAGGTAACGGAGATGGAAATACAGAGGATGATATTGTTATCATGGATTCCCAAACAGTTAAATTACGAGCAGAACGGCAGGGTAAAGGGAACGGAAGAGTTTATACGATTAATTTTGCAGTCACAGACGGTTCAGAAAATACCGCAACAGGAAGCTATCAGGTCTGGGTGCCACATGATGAAAAGGACGATGCCACAGACAATGGTGCAGGTGGAGGATACACAGTGTATGCATAAGTTAATGATAAATTCGTAGAATTTTGAAACACTATTGGATAGCCACTCGTGCTATCCTATTTTTTTTACTTTCAAAGTCCAATTGCCCATAATTATTTATAGATTTATTAGAGTCGAGTAGCGCGGGGGAGTCTCACCCCCACGCTCTCACAGAACCGGACGTGAACCTCTCGATTCATCCGGCTCTTATTTTTGAAGCCTGCTCCTACAAGCCGGCTCCGAGGGGTCTACCCTAATCTATTGTGCAGCTTCGTGACACACCCAAACTTCTCCCTTTCTTTTACTGAGATACGGTCTTTCCTTCATCCTCCACCACACCATTGGTCGGGTGCGCTGAAGCCACCCCCCTTATGCTCCCCGCCCTAATTCTAAGACGTTGGAAAGGGAGAAGTTTGTTTTTATACCTTACTATTTTGAAATTATTTTATTGAGATTTTCATAAAAGAACAAAAACTATATTTCTCTCAGGGACCAAGAGCGATTATAATATTGCGAAAGATATTTGAAAAATTAAGTTTTTTCGCAATCTATTTCATTGATAATTTCAGAGAATTTTTTGAATTCATTGTTAAACTTAAAATGGTAGTTTTCCAAGGCAAAATAAGAGGGATTTTCAGAATCAAAGAATTCAAATAATTCTTTTAGCACATTTAAAACTATTTTAACATCTGTAATTCCCAGTTTTATTGGATTAACATTTAATTTCAGGTTCTTTGTTTTTTTAGTTCTTTTATTTACATAAGTATTGTATTTCCAATCACCTTGTCTTCCTCTCTTATTTCCATAACCCTCAAGTAGTTTTTGATAAATTTTTGTTTCATTGTAATTTTGATCAAAAGTATATCTAATTTTCCAAATATGATTATGTACAATTAAATCTCTAATTACATAGATTTCTACTAGTTTATCATACAATGAAGAGTTATTAAATTTAATTTGAAAAAATTTAAGGTTAGATTCTCTAGATTTCTCAAGATATCTAATTCTATTTAAAGCAGATTCTACTGTTAATATACTTAAAGAAATTATTGAAACTGAATAGCCATTTTCTCTGGTAGAAACTTTAATTTTACTATTTCCAGAATAATTGTGAGAAATTAGTTCTTCATATAAAGTTAAAATTGGCTCAATATAACTGATTCCAATACAACTAATAATTTCTTCTCTTTTTGACATGATTTACCTTTCTCATTTTCTGAATATTAAGATTGACTGGTTTTATTAATGTATATTTTCAGGTGAAACAAATGACAAATTAATGTTAGTAGTATTATCTTGTAACAAGTAGTGAACGAAAACTAATTTTATTATACTTACCATTTAATTGAGTTGCACCCGAAGGATAAAAAGAAATATTAATCGGTTCTATCCCAATTGATGATGCGATTCTAAAGCATGATAATAAGGTTCCCCTATAACATGAGGTAGAATAAGATTCTTTTTTATTAGGGAGTTTACAATTAATTATTTTCACATTGTATGAAGGAAACTGATTATCAGCACCTACTAATGATAATTCATGATTTTTTAGAATTATTGAGATATTCTCATCACTAATCGAATCAATTTGTCTAATAACATTCCTAAGATTTGACATTTGAGCAGAGATTTTTGAATCCATGGTTGGAATATTAATTAAAGGTGGATTGGTTAGTAAAGTATCAATCCTAGAATTAACATCATTATTACTAATCTGAAGAAAATTTTCAAAAAATTTGAGATTAAGGGGTTTTGATTGCTCAGCATTCGCTTTATTTTTAAACCATAATATTTTTTTCCGCACATCGTCTGAATTAAATATATAGGAATAATCCCAAAGGTCGTTTAATGTGGATGTTTGGAATGCATCACTAACCAAATATGGAGTGTCAAATGTTAATAATATTGATAAATAATTAGTTGCTGACATGAAAGAAATTGAGTTTTTATTTGCTGAGCAGATAATTTTTTTGAAATCCACTGCAATTTTATATAAAGAGTATAGGGGTATACCATTTTGAATTTGCAATGAATGTTCCATTTTATCATCTCCTAAGCATTTCTTTGGTATAATGTTCCTCCGGTATCGTTATCAATCAATATTGTTGAAGTAAAAACGTCATTAAATTTGTTCATATTATATTGATAACCCATTTTTTTTAATTGTGAAGAGCTTTCTATTGTTCCTACAGCTTTAAGGGGATAATGAGGTCGATTTAATTTATCAATATGTTCCAAAAATCCATCCATGTCAATAGTAATTAGCATTTTTGGTGTTATTGATCCATTTATAATGAATATTTCGCGATTGTAATTCCAAGTTTGAAAATCAATAGTAAAATTGTTGGTCATTCGCTCTTCAAGAGAACCACCAATAATTGTTGTGGTCCCATATGTATCATGTCTAAGTGGAAGATCTACAATATTTGGATACATATGATAGATTCTACCTTGTGGCCCACCCCAAATAACAATACGGCCTCTTTCTTCCAATTCACGAGCATAATTTCTGATAGTTGTTTTTGTTAATTCTATTCCAATAAGCTCTTGCATTTTATGCATTGCACCAAGCGTATCCAATCCATTTATTGTCCATATAAGATCATCTAAAGCATGTAATCGATCTTCTTTCTCTTCAAAATTAAAATCTGTGTAATTTTTTGTAGGTAATAAAGAAAGTTTTTCCTTTGCTTCATCAATAAATTGACTTATACCAATTTCAATAACTTTATTAAAACAAGATTTTGACTGTTGGAATGCTTGAGATTCCATAAAAGAATCACCCGCAGAAAGTAAATATCTTGAACTCTCGATTTTTTCTCCTTCAATTAATAAAAAATTACCTAGTTTTATACTAAATATTCCAGCAATCTCTAGATATTTATTCCGAAGATTAATATTTCTATTTTCTTCCATTTTGGCTCTCATAAGATAACTGGATATTTTTTTAACTAGATTTCTATAATTCTCATTTTCAATTAAAATCATTATAAAGTAACCCCCCAAAAATATTGTGTTTTATCGGGAAAGCAACTAACTGAAATATAACCACTTGTATCTGGGAATTTTTTTGAAAATTTCTGTATTTTTGCTTGAAGACGTTTGTTAGCTTCATTAGGTACCTGTGAAGCAGTCATTTCAATATTCTCCCAACACTCTTTATTTATTGGAATATAATAATAATCATAACCTTTACCTCTTTTTAAAACTCGAAAAAGTTTCCATGGCCGACAATATAATGAAAATAATAAACCCATAGCAATCCCGGCATATTCTGTAATATCATGTTGTTGGGATGAATATGGTATCTTTGAGATATTGAAATTTTGTAGATTAATATTAATATTTTCTTTTGAAAGTGTTTTATTCTCGATATGTTTATGAGTTAGTTGAAGTGGATTTGATTTGTACTTTTTAATTAAATATTCGGCACATTTAGCCCAAACTTTAAGAAGGTCTTCATCTAGAAAATCCTTATATTTTTCTAAATCCGCCATTTGAACGTTCATCACCATTGTAATTTGAATATATTATAAGTAAATAAATGTTTTTAAGATTAATACTTACTTACATAACTTAAGAAGAGAAGGAAATAAGATCCTTTTTTTAATCTACCTATCTTATTTGAATTATCCTTCAAATATCTCCTTATTATATTAATTTATTCTTATTCGGTTCTGTTACAATGACGGTCGATTTAGTAAAAAATGTGGAAGTTGTTACATGGCGGTTGATATGTGAGGTTTTAAATTGCGAAAATCTTTATATACCCAAAGTAATTCAGAGTTTGGGGTATTCCTCTGCAGAAAAAAAAGAAAAAGAAGAGTTTTTGGAAACCATTAATCCCCATTGTTGGAAGAAGAATAGAGATAGCATTAGGAATTATTATAGGTAGTGGAATTTCTATGATTCCAATTGGTGTAATTACTACTCAATATTTATATGAATTATTAATTCTCGCTGTTGTTACTGTTTTTCTTGGTGCAACATTACTTTATTATTATAAACAAAAAACAGTAATGGATGATATGATTAGAAAAGCAATAGAATCTAAAGAAAAAAGAATTAGCTTGGGCAGGAAAGAATTAAAATCTGAAAGAAAAAAATTAAAGAAAGAGAAGAATGAACTAAAAGTACAAAAATTTAGTGAATTTAAGAAGATGATTAAAAATTTCTCAAGTTCAATTTCTCATATGTCTTCGGGCGGATTTTCAGAAACTGTTGATAAAATAGATAAATTAACAAACAACGAATTTTCTAACCAATTGAGATTACTTAAACAAGGATTTAATACTAATGTTGAATCGGAAATAATTTCTTTTAATTCACAAGAATTAGAGATGTTAGATTATCCAGATAATGAACAACAATTTCAGAATTTTAAAGCAAAGTTTAGTCGTTTAATAAATCAATATGAATTATATATTAATGAAATAGAAACAACAATTAAATCTAAAAATCTTGAGATTCCAAGCATTCAACACTTAATATACAATAACCTTAAATTAGTCAGTAAAATGAAAAAAGAAGAACTAAGAAAGTTTTATTAATTAGCATCTTCAAGTGCTGATTTTAGATAGGTTAACCAAGGGTTATCATCAAGTTCTGGTATTGGTAGGTTAGCTATTTGTGCGGGTGTCATGTTGTTTAAGCTCATGTGTGGTTTAATAAAGTTATAATAAAACCTTTCACCATCTATAATATGCTGTGCGGTTTCTGGTGAATGTGTACCTCGCATGACTTTAAGCCGTTCTCTAATAGTTCCGTTTAATCGCTCAATGTTTTGATTCAGGAAATATTTTCTTTTTGATGGGGTTCTAAAATGAATTGTTTTATCAGTTTTCTTACTCAGTTCTTTCTTATTTGCATCATTGTAAGCCTGTAAACCATCTGTAATCAATACTTTTGGTTTGCCATTAGCTTGTTCCTTGCCTTGCCTTAGTACACCCCTAGCGTCCTCTATTTCTCTTTTCTTTGTAATTGTTGATGCTAACAAGAATCTAGTATCAGAATCCATTAAATTCCAAATCCATTCGTAATTTTTCTTAACCCCATCCTTTCTAATATTAATGGTCATCTCATCACAGTTCCAAATATCTCCTGTTTGTGGGGTGTGTTTAATGCTATATTCATTTAAAATTTTACTGAACTTATGAACCCATCTCATAATCGTTGGCCTTGAAACTTCTAATTTATAGAACATCTTCAAGTGATGTTTGATCTTAGCTAAGGAATTGCCTTTGAAATATAAATCCATCGCAATACAAATAACATCTGGATTTGCTTTTAATCGTGATAATTCTCTATTCATAACAAATGAATGATTACAATCTTTACAGATATATCTTTGGTTATTTCCTTTGTAACATTTTCGTTGGCCGTTCTTAACAACATTGAAACTTTGACAATTGGGACAACTTGCGACATGAGAAACTTGTATCTTGTTATCAGGGTTAATATCATGATGTGCTTGTAATCGTAACTGAATGGAATATTGTACCGCATATATGTGTTTACAATCAGATTGATATTGTTCATAGTTTGGACAGTCACAAGTCCATCCAAATCCGTATTTCTTAATAACATCATAATAACCATTTTTTGATTGACTTTTGACATTATAATGATTCTTTTTAATTCTCTTTATGGAATCAATCCCTGAAGAAAGAATTGCGAGTGCTCGTAATTGTCTGGGGTTATGAACTGTCACATTTATCACCTTTTTATTACCTATTCTGTTACTGTTTCTGTTACCTATAAGGTTATACCTATATATAATACTATTGGTAACCTCATAGGTAACTTTATATACCTCTAAATCCTTGTTGGTGTTAGGTGATAAAATTTCAGGTACAGAAACAATTTTAGCTCGTGCATCAACTAGCTCAGAATCCTTACGAACAACCATTCCATTATTCTTAGTTAAACAATTTGATTTAGAACCAGGCGATAAGCTATCATGGGAGTTTAAATCCCTTGACGGTGAATTAAAGATAGTAGTATCTCCTATGAAATGATTCAACTTGGCTTGGTACATTTATAGAACATCCAATTTTAGGAGGGCGGGGTAGGTTTCTGACCTACCCCTTTTGCCTAATCTGGTTGAGGCATGACCAACACCTCCTTGGGCATCCCTCAAAAGAAAAACTTTTAGTATCACAACACCATATTGTTATTGATGTGGTATTGGGCATTGTGTTCTCTTGATGGGGACGCAATCCTAATACTATCATATATGTGTAGATACTTATATTTTGCATAAGTAAAAATACACACCCAGCTATAGTATTTTTACATCAATTTTTAAAATAATTTTTACCTTTTTTAATCGAGAGTGGTAAAAATACTACAGTCCTTTAATACAAGTTGTAAATATACAACAGTTTAATCTCAAGCTATAGTAAAAATACCACAGTAACAATATATATGGTGTTGTATTTTTACCACGTCAATGCCAAAATCACATACAACACCAACAGGGTGGGATACAAAAATAAAAGAGATTCTTCGAGTTTTAATCGAAGAAGATAAAAACAACGAGGGATTATCAAGAAGTTTCATAAGAAGAACATCAGATATACACATCGAAGCCCGTTCGTTGGATAATTTCTTAAAGATTCTGAAAAGGTTGCATTCAATAGAATATAGACCGAAAAAATCAGGGGACAAACGGCTCAGAATCTCAATAACAGATATTGGTAGAATGAATTATACAGGGGAAATTATGCACGATTTAAATGAACCAATGGATGAAATTACAGTAGAAGATATTGAGAAATTAGATAAAATAACACTAGCATTATTAACGACAGGAGATTTTATACCATACCCCCAAATAAAATCTTGTATTCAAAATCTACAACACGATTTTGATAATAAAGATGTGAGACTCATTTATTTCCGAAAAATTTTAGAAATGCTTGAAAAAAATATCACACCAGATATTATTAATGATAATGTGGGGTTAAAAAATATAATTAAGAAGATAAAAGATTATTTATTAATTCCAATATAATTTAAAATCAAGAATATCAACCGTCATGTAACACTTATTTCATCAATCGACGATGTAACAGAACCTCTTATTCTTATCTCTTTCAGATTATAAATTACTCGAATATTACCCACAGCAAATTGTCCTATTCTTTTATTGTTTTCTCATTCATAGATTGAGTAGTGTAATCCAGGTAAAGCCTTCTATCTGAAAATTTAAACCAATATCCTGATTTCACCTTTTTAATAAATTTACCATGAAATCGAAAACATTTAAGAATCGGACAAAAAAACCAGTGGGTTTGATATACGACCATATAAACTTCCATACTAAGTATAACAGAAAGGTTTTACAGGATAATATTCGTAAAAGATGTGAAGAGATCATCCAAAATATACTCGATGAACTCCGCTGTAAATGCGTTGAAGTCAACGCTCAACCAAATCATGTGCACATTTTAATCGGTATCCCTCTGACCATGACACCTTCCAATGTGATTCAGAAGGTAAAATGTTTATCTTCATATCTTCTTCGTAAAGAATTTCCAATTCTTCGAAAACAAATCCCTAAAGCCCTTTGGGCACCCAGCAGTACTCATCAATCAGTTGGAAATGATATGATAAAAGTTATTACTTATATCAAGTATCAAGATAAACATCATGGCGGTCGGAAATAACGATCTTCAGATCTTGTTCTTTTTACGGATTTCATACGGGCATATTGTCTAAAAGTGATAAAACTGTCCACTCTTCGAGTGTCAAGTATTATTCACTTTAGCCAACCATGGAAATGCCCTATGAAATCCGAAAAATGTAAGAAAAACAGACGCTGGAGTTTGAGACATGACCGCCATTCCGTTTCTTTACTTACTGATCATATGGTCTTTTGCGCGAAATATCGGTTGCCATTGCTTTATGGTGAAATTGCTATAAGATGCGAGCAGATCATCAGATCAGTTGCCAGGAAATTAGATGTGCGGATAATTCGAATGGCTGTTAATCCTGAACATGTTCATATATTTTTCAAATATCCGCCCAAGCTTCCGCCCAGTATATTCGCTATGCGGATTAAGTGCGCATCTTCGTATTTCCTTCGAAAGGAGTTTCCAGAGTTGGAAAAGCGAGTTAGAGATCATCTCTGGGCGCCATCGAATTATCATGGTTCGGTTGGGCAGGGATTTGAAGTTGTCGAGAACTATATTAGATGTTAAGAAGGGCATCATGGGGGATGATGAAAGGGCAATTGGACTTTGGGGTTGTTGGGATTTATATGTTATTAATAATGAGTGGTATGTAAAAACATTTATCATTTTGAACTTGGAGTAAATTGATAATAATAATTCTCATTGAAATATTCACATGTGAATTTGTTTAATGGTATTTTTGTTCGTTTGCTCATTGCGAGGGCGCACAGGAACAAATTGCCGAGGCCCACAGATATGTCGACAAAGGGCACAAAAAGGGAAATGTAGTAATAACTGTGAAGCATAATAACAAAACCTAACAAAGTAAATGTACAGGACAATTTAAATAATAAAAAGAAATGGAAAAAAAAATGAATTCAAATAAAAAAGTGATAATCTGATAAAATCTAAAATTATTTATAAGATTTTATATAGCACGCTGTGATATTTTGCTTTTATTATATGAATGGGTGAACTTCGAGGAGGCGTAAAGATGGATAATTATAATTCAAATGATAGTGATGATTCTGAAAAATTAAATTAAAGTTTTTCTCTAATGGTGACAGGCACGGAAAACAGATGCTCAATAGGCGAAACTGTTGGTAGAAATAATATTAATGAAGACAAAATTCTAGTATTATCCTGTGAAGGAGTGTGTATTCGAGGCGAGATCGCACGTCCAGCCGCTAATTTGGTGGCAAAGGAAGAACCATACCAGCGCGGATGCTACGAATTGTATTTTTACCAATGTAAAAAAGTAAATATTAAATAATAATAAATTTGTATCACAATGTGATATTTGAAATTTCTTAGCATAATTTATAATGAGAAATCTTTTTCGATGGAGATTAAGTACTATCAGGTGATTTTATGTCAATTATTAATGCAAAAAATGTTCATAAAACATATGATACGGGGAAGATCCAGGTCAAAGCCCTCAAAGGCGTAGACCTTGAGATAGAAAAGGGCGAGATGATCGCTGTTATGGGTTCGTCTGGCTGTGGAAAGACGACACTTTTGAATTGTTTTTCCGGATTAGATGACCTAACCACAGGTTCCGTGCTTATTGAAGGTCAAGATGTGCACGCCATGAAGGATAATCCAAGAACCGAGTACCGAGCCCAGAAGATGGGGTTCATCTTCCAAAGTTTTAATCTACTACCAGTTCTCACAGCAATTGAAAATGTCGAGCTGCCGTTACTAGTCAGTGGTACGAGTTCTAAGGAAGCAAATCAAAGAGCTGAAAAGGCTCTTGAGTTGGTTGGTTTGACCGAGTGGAAGGACCATAAGCCATCAGAGTTAAGCGGTGGTCAGCAGCAGCGGGTCACTATTGCACGTAGCCTGGTGAATGATCCCACTATTGTTTGGGCCGACGAACCAACAGGAAACCTGGACAGTAAAAATTCAAAAGAGATCATGAAGTTATTATTGAAATTGAACAAAGAGAATAACCAAACTTTCGTAATTGTTACGCACGACCCAGCAGTTGGAAAGATGTGTAAACGCGTAGTTGAAATGGAAAGTGGGCTAATAAAACGGGAAACGAATAACAAATAGGTGGTAGACAAAGATGGATGCTTTACTTCTTTTTTTATTAATTCTTGTCGGAATTATTACTCTTTTAATTGGCATTCTAGCGCTTACAAACAGGATCATCTTCAAAATGGCTGCTAGAAATTTCGCACGCCGCAAAGCCCAGAGCGTAATCGTAATTGCGGGATTAATGATCGGAACTTCGATCATTTCAGCCTCGTTAGTTGTGCAGGACACAATGACCAATTTCTCCGAAGTTAGTGTTTACCACTCCCTGGGCGAAGTTGACGAAGAGATCAGTGGATTAAATTCGTTTGGGATGGCCACATATTTTGACGAATCCATATATGATTCTATCAAAGAACTGGAAAATACTGTATCAGAGATCGAAGCAGTGGCGCCGGTGATAATTGACATGGGTTCAGTTCTTGATTGGGATACAAATTTGAGTGAGCCCACAGCAGCGATACTTGGTCTAGATTCACAAGTTTTAAGGACAACTGTATTTGGTGATCTAGATGATCATGGGTACTACCCGGACAGCCTGGGTGATTCCGAAATTGCGATCAATTCAAGGCTAGCCGACGAGCTGGATGCCGCTGTGGGGCATAGAATACAATTATCAATCGGCGCCAAAAACATCTCGAAACCGTTCATGCCAGACCTTAAAACGGACAATTTTACCATTGCGAAGATCATCAAAGAGAAAGACTTATACGGAAAAGCAAATTACAATCAAAGAAAGACTGTATTTTTTGAGCTAGATACGCTCCAGCAACTTTTAAACCGTAAGGATGAGATCAACAATATTTGGATCTCGAACAAAGGAGATTATCGAGGCGGCGGAAAATATTCGGACAAAGTCAAAGAAATAACCGAAGTTAAACTAAACGAGACAATTGCCGAACTTGGCCTCAATTTCGAAGATCTTAATTTAGAAGTTCATAATGTAAAAGAGGATAGTCTGGAAGCCGCCCGTGAAGGCAGCGAAATATTTGGACAAATGTTTCTGATGTTAGGCATGTTTGCTATAATTGCCGGAATAGTTTTGATCATTAATATTTTCGTAATGCTGGGTGAGGAGCGGAAAAGCGAAATGGGAATGGCCCGAGCTATTGGAATGAAAACCAAACACCTGGTTAGAATGTATATTTTCGAAGGTAGCCTTTACGCGTTCGTGGCAGCGATCATCGGTGCATTCCTAGGTCTGTTTTTTGGATGGATCATTATCCAGGTCTTCGACATTATTTTTGGCTCATCCGGAGCGTTCGGGGAAGGTGCATTTAGCATTCCATTTCACTTTACTTGGGGTAGTGTATTTATCTCGTTCTGTGTGGGATTGCTTATCACATTTGCTACGATATTTTTCATAAGCACCAGGATCACCAAGTTGAACATCATTCGCGCGATTCGACGTATTCCGGAACCAAGAACATCCGGCACGAAAAAGCGTGAACACTACATTGGTGCTGTCCTAATGGTACTTGGTATACTTTCCTGCTATGGTGGTTATTCATCAGGTGAAGGTGCAGGTTGGATGATCGGTCTACCATTCATTTTTATTGGTTCTGCTATGGTTGTGTCAAAATGGATCAGCTTTCGTGCTGCTATTACAGTTGCCGGTGTTCTGATCATTTTCTTCATGATACTACCTTCTTATATTCCGGTAATATCAGAAGCGAATTATTCAGGTGCAGAATCATTTGTTCTAAGCGGTGTCTTCCTCGTTTTGGCAGGGGTGTTTATCGTGATGTTTAATTCAGATTTATTGTTATCCGCACTTCAACGCACGATAGGCAGGAGCAAATCCACTCGCGCAGTACTCAAAACTGCCATATCATATCCCATGGACAGTAGGTTTAAAACTGGTATGACCTTGGGAATGTTCGCACTTATTATTTTCACTGTGACCGTTATCGCAATGTTCGCATCAATGATGGGTTCACAAGACGATGCAATGCTACGCGAGCAGAGTGGTGGGTATGATATTATGGGCAATACCAATCCCACAACACCGTTTGTTGAGAATTTATCTAAAGATGCGCTTCCAAGCGAGCTTCAGGATTTTGAAATTAAACAGTTGGAAACCATGACTAGTGCGTTTATTACGGTGCAAGAATATGATAAAACCAAATCAAAATTAAATGATTTCGGAGCACCTGGTCCAATGGAGGTTGAACAATACCAATTACTTGGTGTTAGTGAAACGTTCCTTTCGAACAATGGTTTTACATTATTGGAAAGGGATGATAGATATGAAACTGATCGTGATGCATGGGAAGCACTTAACGAAAATAGTTCGTATTGTATCGTTGATGGCTCGAAACTCGGGTATAGCGATGAAGCACAATCTACGGATACTATAGAAATAGTCGGAGCGTATGTCGGGGGAACAATTACTATCATGGATATGGGCGGCCAGAATCGAACTCGGGTTTTGACTATCATCGGAATTATGGACCAGATGTTTTTCTTTCAAGGCATTATGTTAAAAAAGGATGTTGTCAAGAACGAATATGGTGGTGTAGACAGCTTATTGTTAATAGAACTCGGTGAGGGTGAGGACACCGAAACTGTATCAAAAGCATTCGAGAAAAACTATCTCGAGCTTGGGCTGCAAACATCTGACTTAGCCGGTATAATCAGTGGCTTATTTTCGCTCATGCAAAATTTTATGTATTTAATGGAAGGTTTTCTGGGTATCGGCCTGCTCGTTGGAATTGGAGGCATAGGTATAATTTCATATAGAAACGTAATCGAACGCCGCCAACAGATCGGGATGCTGCGTGCAATCGGTTTTAAGAAGAACATGATCGCCAAATCGTTTCTAATCGAGACGTCGTTCATTACAATTCTAGCAATATTCATCGGAATCATTCTTGGGATCGGGATTAGTTGGCAAATGTATATTGATAGCTTTAAAGAGGCCGGTTCGAGTTTTGTCATCCCCTGGATGAACTTGATCGCTATATCGGTCATAGCTTATCTTGCTACACTCATCTTTACATTCTACCCCAGCATCAAAGCCGCGAAGATCCCACCGGCGGAGGCGTTAAGGTATTTTGAATGATCGTACTGAGGATAACAAAAAAGAAAAGGAATAAATATGGTAATGAACTTAATTGATTCGGAGAATCCGAAAAAAACTGCAAGAGTCGCAGGTTTGATGTATCTAGGTCTCATAGTATTTGGTATAATCGGTCAAGTTATTCGCCAGAGTTTCATTGTACCGGACGATGCAGCAAAAACAGTCAACAATCTTATGGCTAATGAGATGCTATTCAGCGGCGCCAATGTGATCTGGCTAATCTCGGAGATGTTTTTATTATTGTTGGGCCTAGCTTTATACGTGGTACTCAAACCAGTTAACAAAAACCTTGCATCGCTTATGGTGTTATTCGTTGTGGTCGGTGTCGCTATAGAGAGCATCAATACGCTTAACCAATTTGCTGTCCTTCAACTTTTGAGCGGTGCTGATTACTTGACAGTATACTCCGCAGATCAGTTGAATGCTCAGGTTATGTTCCATCTCAATTCGTGGGAAACTGGATATAGTATCGCCGCGATAATGAGCTTTGGCCCTTGGCTCATTCCCGCTGGTTATTTAATTTACAAGTCGGGCTACTTTCCCAAAATTATAGGCATCTTTGCGATACTTGCAGGTTTTGGCATCCTGATAGAAGGTTTACAATCTCTTCTTTTGCCCGATTTCGAAGTGATAGCTTACCCGGGTGCCATCTTGGGTGTTGTTGGAGAATTCGCTGTTTGCGGTTGGCTTTTGGTGAAAGGGGTTAAAATACCTGAAAAGTAGGAAGAGATACCAGAAAAGCCAAAACAGCGAAAAACTAGATAATATAAAATGGCCGAATTAAAGCAATCTTGGAGGGAACTCATGAAAGCAATAGTATATGAAAAATACGGGCCGCCGGAGGTTCTTCAGCTCAAAGAAATTGCCAAACCGGTTCCAAAAGATAATGAAGTGCTTATAAAAATTCATGCTACAACAGCACACGTGGGAGATACGAGAATTCGAAGTTTTAGAGTTCCTCGCGCGGCATGGCTCCCCATGCGATTATATCTAGGTATAAGAAAACCAAAGAGAACTATACTAGGGATGGAGCTAGCGGGAGAAATTGTAACAGTGGGCAAAGATGTAAAACTGTTTAAGAAAGGAGACAAGGTTTTTGCATTTACTGGTTTTGGGGGTTTTGGCGCTTATGCAGAGTACAGATGTCTACCTGAAAAGCCTGAAGAAGGAACCATTGAAACAAAGGGATTAGTGGCAATAAAACCTACAAATTTGACCTATGAGGAAGCTGCCTGCGTTCCCGCAGGAGGACTTACTACAGTAAAGGCTATTCAGAAAGGAAATATCCAGAGCGGACAAAAAGTCCTTATCTATGGTGCTTCTGGAAGTTTAGGTACTTATGCGGTACAGCTGGCCAAGTACTTTGGAGCAGAAGTTACCGGTGTATGCAGCACTACTAATTTAGAAATGGTGAAATCTCTGGGAGCCAATAAAGTAATAGATTACACCAAAGGGGATTTTACCAAAAGCACTGAGACCTATGATGTTATTTTCGACGCAGTAGGTAAGACTTCACGTTCACGTTGTAAAGGCTTGCTAAAGAAGAATGGAGTTTTTCTTACCACAAACGGTTTAAAGAAAATTAAGGTGGAAGATCTAACATTTCTCAAAGACCTTATTGAGAAGGGAAAGCTAAAACCGGTCATAGATAGACGCTATCCGCTGGAACAGATTGTAAAGGCTCACAGGTACGTCGATAAAGGACACAAAAAGGGGAATGTAATAATAAATGTGATAAAAAATAACGAAGCCTAACAAATTAGGAGGAAAAATTATGAAAGCAATTGTATATGAAAAATACGGACCGCCGGATGTTCTTCATCTCAAAGAGGTAGCCAAACCTACTCCCAAAGACAATGAAATACTGGTAAGAATATATGCGACATCAGTAACAGCAGGGGACGTGAGACTTCGAAGTTTCACAGTTCCTCTCAGGTCCTGGCTCCTCTATCGAATATTTTTAGGTCTCAGAAAACCAAAAAGGCCTATACTAGGGTTGGAGCTAGCCGGAGAAATTGAAGCAGTAGGCAAAGATGTAAAGCTATTTAAAGAAGGTGACCAGGTTTTTGGAGCTTCCGGTATGGGTTTTGGTGCTCATGCCGAGTACATATGTCTGCCTGAAGACGGTGTGATGGCAATAAAACCAGCCAATAAGACCTATGAGGAAGTCGCCGCCATTCCTCATATGGGATTAAGCGCATTGTTTTTCCTTAGAAAAGGAAATATCCAGAGCGGACAAAAAGTTCTTATCTATGGAGCTTCTGGAGCGGTAGGTACTTATGCGGCACAGC
>JAEHCK010000196.1 GCA_020696345.1 Thermoplasmata archaeon
ATTATTTTTCAAAAGCATTATTGAACTGTTAACCGAAGAAACCGTATGGCCCGGACAATTTGACATTATTCTTATAATTATATCAGCGGAATATGGGATTGTGTAATAAACGAACCTAATAATATTTATCAGTTTATCATCATTTCTGCCGGCGTTCGGATTTCTCCAAATAACAGGCACATTTCTGTCTTCACAATATTTTTGGATAAAAGTTGAATCGGTTGTAACATATATTTTATCTACTAAGTTTGAATCAATTAACGGTTGAACTGAGTGCCAAAATAAAGGTTGACCGTCTGGCATTACATAAATGTTTTTATTCGGGAATCGTTTTGATTCTTTCTTGGCCGCAATTATTCCAACTATCATATAACTCCCTTTTCAATTAATATATTAATAAAATACTCAATCTCATATCTATTGAAACCTGACTTTATAACAATATCACTAATTGTATTTTTCCCGTCTGATAAAAATATAATCCAATTAATAATTTTTCCAATATCTGAATGTCCTGGTTTTCCAATAGTACGATATAATTGATGCTGCTGCAGAAATGGTTCGCCACCTTCATGATTTATAATATATCGTTTTTCGGTTTCATATAATTTAAGAATTTGAAAATAAACTTCTGATGTTTTATTAATTAATTCTATTGAAACATAATCATCATTTGATGTATGATAATTAACAAAATCCTGCCAGCGAGTTCTCATTAATGAACATGTTGGTATTCTAATTTTAGGACTTGAAAATTGGCGTTCATCACTTCCCCATGGTTTGAATTCATGTTGAAATACAGGAAAATTATCTATTATTATATTATCAATTGTATGATTTCCAAGATGTGTTTTTTTATAATGTAAATCTTCTCCTATACCTACACAAGTGGCCACCATTGCAAATTCAACATTTTTGGGTTTAATTATTTTTTGTGATAATAATGCAATACTTCCTATTGTTTCAGAAATAAAAAATAATCTATATGTATATTTGTTTTTGTTTTGTTTAAGTAAATGGTATAAATTAACAAGTAATTGGACACCGGAAAGGCCATCATTTATTTGATTTGGATGGCATAAATATGAAGATAAAATAATTTCTTTTTCAGATTCACCTTTAATTAAACATTCACCAAGTATCATTTCAGAATCAACAAATTTAGATTGTATATCAACAATATATTCTTTATCATTCAATTGTGAATATTGTTCTTCTGAAAGACAAAATCCCCATTTACCACTATAATATGCAGTTCTATAAGGGATACTTGATATCCCTTTGTCAACATGAAGTTTATTATTTAAATCTTCTTTTGAAATCTTACCTTGAAATGAATTACTATAATTTATAACTTGCAAAATATTTTTTGAAGCATCTATAATAATATTTCCTGATAAATCTTTTAATATTGCTTTTTTAAGTACCCATTTTTTTGGTACTGGCCAATCAAAACATTTTGTACCAGATGGTATTTTATAATATTTTAATGGAAGATATTGTTCTAAAATTTTAAATGATTTTTCATTTCCTAAAAGCGACCTATTTTCTTTAAATAATTTTGATATCATTTTTACCTTATTACACACTGTTTTTATTATCAATCATACTCCGTCATTTACTTTTTGAATAGTGTCTTGCTCCCCTAAACTTCGTTATTTTTCCAGAATATAAATTTACAAATTGTTGTATTAATTCCAGCGCCGATTCCATATTTTTATCGGTATGCATATGGTGATCTATTATTAATTCTGTGTTAGCATCCAATAAAAACCAGTGCGCTTCCTCATCAGATATATTATCCATAAAATTCACCGTTATTAAATCTGAATTTTTAAATTTATTAAAAAAATCATCCGGTCCTTTTAATTTTCCCATTTCAATTGCTTTATAATATAAATCCGATCCGGGGAAAGGAGTCACCGGCCTTATTGTCCGCCTTTGATAATAAGTATTATATTTTTTAATTAATTCTACATTTTTTTTTAAAATTTCTTGATTATCCGCTAAATTATTCCAAATAATATTTATGCCCATTCCAATTCCGGCCGCTTCATTAATCATTTTAAAAACATTAATATTTTGTTCAACTGTGGTGTTTTTATTCATCAACTTTAAAACTTCATTATCACTTGATTCAAAACCAATGTTTATCAAATGACAGCCACATCTTTTTAAAATTTCAACCATTTCTTCATCCAGGATGTCAACCCTTGCATTACAAGAAAATTTTATCTTTAAATTCGCTTCTTTTAATGAAGTTTCAAATTCTAATAGCCGGTTTTTATTAACCACGAATAATTCGTCCTGGAAGAAATAACAATTCACCCCGTATTTATTCCAGAGAATTTTTAGCTCCTCTATGATATTTTTTATACTTCTTAATCTTATTCCCTTTTCCATTCTATAACAAAAATTACATCTATTTACACAACCTCTACTTGTTATAAACTGAAAACTCTTTTCATGAGGTTCTTGACCGGCGTATATCACACTGCCAATGTACTTATCCATTGGAAAAATCTCCCATAAAGGATATGGAATCGTATCCAAATTTATTACTGCTTTATTTGGTGCTGTTCTTTTGAACTTATTATTTTCTAAATATGCAATTCCATCAACATCTGATAAATTTTCATTGTTTATTTTACATTTCAATAAATCAATAATCGTGTTTTCTGCCTCACCTATCGCTACAATATCAGCACCTGTTTCCCTAAGTATATATTCTGGAATCGGTGACGGACCGGGACCGCCCAAAACAAACCAAGCATCTTTTTTATTTTGATTAATCACGGTACACAACTCTCTGACTGTTTCTTCAAATCTTGCAGCCGAAAAACCCAATCCAATAATGTCATATTTATTTTTTGTCAAATGTTCTACAAGCTGCTTATTTGTATAATGAAAAACATCCATACAAAACGCTTCAACACCTGCGCCCTGTTCATTTAGGACTGCCGCAAGATAAGCAGGACCTAATAGAAATTGGTTATCTTCCTGAAAAACATCATGAATTATGAAAAGCACTTTATTCTTTTTTGTGAACATTATTCTCCTATTACTTGTTTCCGGTTTATATAATTCATTATTTTAATTTCTCTTCCTTTTACCACGGCCGTTTCAGCAACTTCTGTTTTCCGAGGATAAAAGCATTTTTTACACATTTCGACTTGTTTAAAACCGTCCCTTTTATTATGAAATTCTCTTATCTTTGTTAATTTTTCGCCGTGCCATATGTCAAAAATGCTCTCCTTTGTGACATCTCCGATAATATGTTTTTCAAATTCATCATTGTTACACATCATAACTTTTCCGTTTGCTGACACGAATACACGTTCATATAATTGAGGACAGGAAAAATTATCATCATATATGATATCAACATCGTTTCCTAAATAATCGATAAGCGGACTAAAAGATATAAGATCGGTATAAGGCCTAAATAGATTATAATATTTTTCTGGATTATCCCGGATTGCAGGCCATATTGACTGTACTTTTATAGTGGGTTTTGCCAGATTATTTTTAATTTTATAATAACTTATGTCTTTTATCTTTTGGAATGTATCTTCAAATTTTAAAGGACGTCTTATGCTATCATACATTTCATACACACCATCAATCGAAACGGAAATCCAATCAGCGCCTGCATGAGCGATTTTTTTGAAAAAGTCTAATGTTAATTTGCTGGAATTTGTTAGAAATGATACCTCTCTTACTCCGTGGTCTTTGGCATATTTTATGGCTTCAATGAAATCTGGATGAATGGTTGATTCGCCGCGCCAGCTTAATCTAATTGCATATACTTTTTCCGCCACTTCGTCTATAATTTTTTTGTATAAATCCATATCTAAAAGTTTTCTATCAACAATTTTCTTAAAATCGTCTGTGATTGTATAACACATCGGACATGTTAAATTACATTGGGATGAAAGCTCGATATCAACCTGCAATGGATACTCTCTGATAATTTTTTGTTTGGGAAGATTTGACCACTCGTATCTATATTTTTTATACTCTTGTTCATCCCAACCTAAAGTCATTTTCTTGGAAAAACTTTTAATCCGTTCATCTGTATCTAAATCGAAATGTCCCTTGTTTACTGGTATGTGCATCATTAATGGTCTCCTAATCCTATCATTGAAAAATCCGTATCCGGGAAATATTTACAATATCTCCTGATTCTATCTTTCTGATCGGCAGAAAGAATTTGCTCTCCCCGGCCGGAAATACCGACATTTAGGTTTGGAGATTTTGTTCCTTGTATAACCGGATCGAATTTTTCTTCATTAATATCCAACTGGTAGAATTTACTGATTTTTTTCAAAACATTTTGGCTATCGTTAACCACCTTGTCATAGGTGGTCCAAAATGTTTTTATATTACTCCTGCGGGCCGTTTCATACCATGACACAAAAAAATGAATATACCAAGCGGCGCTCATATCTATACTATAATCATACTGTGTCACTTCATCCATTTCCAGGTAACTCTCGTTAAAATATCCCGTGGTGGAATAGCCTGCAAAATAGTCCTTGGCAGCGGCTTTGAGATGTTTTATCACCACCTCTTTATTGCTGACCACAACATCGAATATATTCCTAACTAAGATAATAGGCGATATGTGAAATTCTTTCAATAGAAATACATTTGAATCCGTAGCACAGAAATGATGTTGCGACACCGTATCGGAACTTAAAGCATCGGTTACCGCAGGTAAGTATAAATTTTGTTCAGTACTTCCATATTGGTAAATCAAAGGGACTCTTTTGAAATCTGTCAACCGCAAAATCATCTCTCTTAAATAACTGGACCCAGACCTGGGAAAAGCATTAATCAGGATCGTTTCTTTTTTACTTCCCATTTCTTTTTTACTTCCCGTTTCTTTTTTACTTCCCATTTTTTTTTACTTCCCATTTTCTTCCAATTTTACATGATAATACGGAAGCAAATTGCCGCCGAAACTCAATTTAAACCATCCTCGGTTAGGACTATTGACACCCTCAAAATCCACTTGTTTAATATTATACTTATCATTCAGAATTTTAAACGCTTCCCAAAACCCAATGGTTCCTTTATATCGTTCATTTGAGTTCGGATCACCAGCACCATAAAGATAATACGCCCTTTTTGAGTCAAAACAAAATACTACTATATAGATAATTTTACCTTGAACATTTTTAACCAAAAACATTTGAGCTTGATCATTTTCAATCAACTTATATATCAAATTACCCATAGATTTAAGTTTATCAATCGGTGTTTCTAATAACTGCTGGTGGAAATCCAAAAACAACTCTATTTCTAAACCACATGTGACCGTTACTCTATCTTTTAAGGCTTCTTTTATATTCCTGCGTCTTAAAGCAGATAAATTACCAAAACTATATGCGCCGGATTCGATATTGACATAACTTGTATATTTTAAATCCAATGTAAATTTATTTCCTGAATTATGATAATTATGCCAAAGAAACGGCCTCAAATCCTCAAAATGTGGTGACAATTGCATTTCAAGGTCATTATACTTTTGTGTTAATTCGTTAATAATAAATTCTGTTATCTCGAATTGTTCGGATCTTTTTTTTATTGTATTTCCAAAAACAATGCCATTATATATAGCATAATAGTCGTACTCACATTTTAAACTATCATCTGATAACAGTAATGATATCCCGGCTTTTATTTCTTCACCTTTTGTTATTAGATATAATGCGTATTTTTTACCAGTAAAATTAAGATAATGAGAATTAAAAAATATTGATCCCTGTGGAGAATCTTCAATAAATTTGTTCCACTTCACATAATCACAAACATTAACAATTTTGAATTTACTCGTTTTCATAATATATATCTTTCCACCATCCTTTTAACTTTACTGGATTTATTGAAACTATTTTAGTCGGACCCTTATACCATTTTTTAAACTGATGCCAATACTGCATTATACCAGGGTTATGGCCTTTGTCATCAGTAGCATGACTTTGATAAATTGGTAATGTTGCACCCC
>JAEHCK010000036.1 GCA_020696345.1 Thermoplasmata archaeon
CGACCGTCATATCTATTTTGATCTTCTGGTCTTTATATGCGTAGAATGTGTAAAAATCCGCACAGTCTGCGATATATGTCAGATCCTCATTGTTGAACGTTTTTCCCTTGGTGATATTGAGGTCTCTGGCATAGTCAAATATCTCATCATTGGAAAACATAGGGTTGACCGGTTCTGTTATATTGATTATTGATAATATATATTTAAAATTATTACTACTTGGATTTGACACGATCTTGAGATACAGGTACGGGTTTACTTGTGGTATTATCTCGAAAATTGCCGGGTTCGCTTCTGTTGCTACTTGTGTATATGCGATCTTATGTTTTTCTGAATCATACACTTCCATCCAAGGTCCGTTCCCGGGGCTGCTTGTACCATTCAAACTCAGAATGATTATCACTCTATCCGGATCAATGGTTCCAACCAATTCGCCACCAGTATAATTGTCGGTGCCATTATCGACATCCAGTCTCCAAAAATCGCAAACATCGAATCCACCACCAACACTGGCGCTAAAGATATGTGTGGTGCCTAACTCATCATATTCAATGATGGACGCCGATGAAAAGTCATCATTTCCGTTCGAGTCGGTATTGGGTAGTCGTGGTGATCGAATGGTAATTGGTCCGGATCTGCCAGATTCTGCATTTACTGTAGTTGAAGTACTGATCATGAACATATAATTTGTGATCATGATCGATAAAATACAAACAACCACAAGAATAATTTGACTATATGAATGATAATTTTTAACTATAGGGTAGGTCCTCGTCATATTGTTATCCCCCAGGGATAATTGCCGATTATATTGTAATGAATATAAAATATTTTGGATACATTTTTATGATTGTACCCAAATAATGATGATATTAATTAAATTTACTCCAATATAAACATTTGGATAAAAAAATTATAAAAATGAGATGACCGAATAAAAACTCCAATATTTACGATAATTTGTGTACCAATCTCAAATATTTAGCCCGCATTTCTTTGGCCAGACTTTCACCTTTGAATGTTTTGGTAACTTCAGCCAACCGTTCAATTCCTTTGAGCAATCCTTCTTTAGTGGGCGCCTTCATGTCCACACCCGCCTGCTTGAACTGGAAGTTGATAACAGGCATGGCGCGTTCCGTGCCACCGTGAAGCACACAATAATCCGAAATAATTTCATTTACCACATCTTTTGGGTCAATTATATTTTCTAATCGAATGGTATAATCACCCATGATCTCGCATAATCGTTGAAACGATAGGTTAACATTTGCCCCTGATAGTGCACTGGTGAAAAAGAAATCCGAATTATATTGTTTTGAGAAATCCATAAGGCGCTGCTCGTCGAATTGCACCTCATTTGTTAGATCGGATTTGTTTGCCATTACTATGAATGGTATTACTCCGATAGTATTGAACAATGATGCGATCCAATCTTTGAGGTTGGTCAATGTCTCTTGTGAGGTTAGATCGCAAACGAACATTGCACCGTCAGTATTCAAATAGTATCTTCTTAAAAGAGACCAATATTCCCTATCACGATGACCAATTAGATCCCAAATAGTTAGTGTGACCATTAAATTGCTCTCTTTACCCTTGTCGGTCACTTTTACCATAAGATCTTTTTTAGAGATCTTCGCACCTATTGTGGCAATATACTTATCATCAAACTCATCATTTACATACCGTTTAATTAGTGAGGTTTTACCCACTCGTGAATCACCAATAAGACAGACCTTCTTTTTCATCACCCGGGGTTCGCCGTTCGTCACAATACCATCTGCTCCAATTTCGAGATTCAAATATATCTTAAAGCTTAGTTTTTCCCTAAATCGTATCCATATTACTTATTTGTTTCTAATAAAATATTTGTTTTTGATACCCTAACCTATAAATATTTCTATTTCCTTATTAGTAGTAGCCATCTTTAGATGGCGATCTTAGATATATTAATATATATCATCTGTATCTATTAACGATATCCCAAGATAACGAGGGCCGGGATGTCACAGGGAACTTACGAGCATTAGGCAGATCAGAAAAAACAATACAAAAATTATTGGAAGGGCAATTTTGGAGATTAAAAAAGTACTATTTCGTTAGCATTCAGACAAATTTAATAAGTATTATTTTAGAGTAAAAAGGGATCGTGTATTTATGTCAGAAAAACTTAATAAAATATGTATAATCGGCTTATTGATACTTCTCGTATGTGCTGGCACCGCCAGCAGTTTTATACTATTGTTTGGTAGTGCAAATGATAGTATGGCCTGTAACGAGTGTGATCCACTTGAAAATGCCGAAGTATCAGACGCGTTTGGCGATGTGGAATCTACCGAAGGTACACGCGCCAACACGCGTGATGGTGTGAAAGGACCTATGGAATTGCTTAATAATTCAGATATATCTCAGGTCAGTGATTGGGTGTTTGTTAACGGCACGAGAATGAAACTGGTTCCAAACCCTCTTGATCTGCGTGTAGAGGTAGGCTATGATAATCCAACGGCGCCAACAAAGATAAAAGTTGAGAATTGGCAGCCTCTTGACTTGACTGAAACACCTATTTCACCTCCCTTAATGGGCCGGTTCAACCAGACATTTAATAAACCGATCTGGACATCAACAGCTCCAAATTCCGTTATTTGCAGTTTCGATTACGAGGCCTGGCTCTATGATGGCCTCATCAATGGTATCGGTAACCCGGGGATCTATGCCGATATTATCTTAGAAATAAAGAACACGGCTTCAGGTACCTGGGGCGTCTGGCCGATCGAACAGGACGGTACGCCGATTTATGGTAACGGTTCAATTAAAACCGGTGATCCACGAGTAAACCACCCTCCCAACCAAGTACCACAATTTATTACAGAGGATATAGCCTCGGGCCCCACCGGCGGCAGCTTTCCGGCTGGTAGTACATTCGATCTCTCACCACCGGGAACCTACGAATTGAGCATTATATTTCAATATTGGAGCGATACGTCCGGATTCTCCGCAGCGTGTGATTTTAAGATTGTCTTTGATAATGTTTCACTGAGTATAATGGATGCAAAGGTGCCGGAGGTATATAATAAAAATAACATCACCACATTTGGTCCGTATAATAACGACACTTATGATGACGAACCCCTTGGTATGATCGACATCGATTTCGATGCCGGAGCCGGGATGGCCACGCCATTGGATGAAGGCAAATACAGGCTGAACAATTCCGGGACGCCTAATGATTGGCAGCAAATTTTCAAAATAAAAGAGATGGACTATAAGCAGAATTGGTCAATTTCCCAAGAATGGGCAAATCTGGCCGAAGGTAGAAACAACCTGGATATTTATTGCAACGATCATGCGGGAAACTATAACGATTCCGTGCACATTACTGTTATAAAAGATACGCGTAAACCGATATCCAAGGCTAATGTTTCAGAAGAATATTATACCACCGAAGAATTCGATGTTTACTTCACGGCGTCCGACCCCGGACTTACGGATAACCCAGTTACCTCGGGTGGCTTTGACAACACCGTAAAATTGGAGGTCCGGTATAACGGCCAAGATCCTATTAATTACACAACACCATCCAATCCCAATGGATCATTTACAACCAGTCCGATCAAGTTCAATATCACACATTTGGGTACGGGGTATGGAGAAGGAAAATATGAATTATCTACGATTGCATTTGATAATGCCAGTAACATAGAGGACCCGCCAAGTGTTCCCGATATAACAATCGCGATCGATCTCAATTTGCCCAGCTCGGAAGTCTTGCCCCTAGCATCAACGATAAATGTAGATACTTTCGATATTAAATATACTGCAAGCGATTCGGCGAGCGGTATACATCATGTGGAACTATGGTATTATTATCAAGATGAATGGCGTAAATGGCATGATACAAATCACCTCGACGGCAATTTTACAGAGAGCCCGATCTCGTTCACTGCAGCGAATGATGGCGATTATGAGTTCTATTCAGTGGCTTATGATAATGCAAGTCATATAGAAGAATTTGGAATTCCCGGGTCAACAACGGAATCAGATACGTATACCACTGTAGATTCACGTCCACCCCACCCAAAGTTCATCAAACCTGAAAGAAAACATATCAGTGGAAAGAACACCATTGCAGTAAAATCCGACGAAGACACTCAGTATGTGGAATTTTATTATTGGATAGACCTGGATAAAGATGGTTCAGCTGTTGATATAGATGGCGTAGCTGATGATCCTGACGATATAAACAGCAGCTGGAAGTTGATCGAAAAGGTGACCGAGCCCTCGGAAGACATGCCAGTTAATTGGTCCACCGAATGGAATACCGATGCCGGCACCGATTTTGACACAGAAGAGCTCATGGTGGTCTTAAAGGCGGTTGCGACCGATAATGGAGACAAGGTGGGTTACAATACAACAAATGATACCGAAGTCGATAACATCGCTCCAGTTGTAACAATAACAAACCCCGTACCACTCAGCCCGGAAAATGGAGCCTTTATCAATATCAACTATACCACAGACCCCGATGTAATGTTTGCAACATTCTATTATAGAATACATGGAGATACAGAGTGGATAAATATAATCGATAAGGCAGATCACACGTATGGCGATACCCTTGGTACTTTTCAATGGGAACTACCAATAGAATTCCGTAATTCCAGACCAGTTATTGATATCCGTGTTGAGGCCATCGATGATGCATTGAACACAGGTACGGGCGATGTAGAAGAAGTGCCAATCAATCAGCAAGGCCCTCATATCGACAACGGTTTTACAAAAGAGATAAATTGGGAAGAGGATTTTGGAAGACTAGTGCAACAACTTTCACTATACGAATCACATCCAAATATTAAATCCCCTTCCGATGATCTGAAATGGTATGTGACCGGGAACAGTAAACAACTGTTCCATATTACCGGCGATAACAGTACGGGTATAAACTCCGATACGTTTGTTTTTAACAGTATTGCCAATAGACATGGAAATGAGACATTAACGTTCCACTTACACGATCCCAATGGTATAGAGGCTATAGTCGAACAGACGATAATTGTACACCCGGATAACGATGAACCTGTTCTGGCTCTGCCCGAGGATCCGATCCATGTGGTTTACGGCGAGCCAGATACTTTTGACCTTTCATATTTTATTTATGATGTGGACAATAAGATATCGGAGCTGACTTTGAACACTGATGATCAGGACCATATCACAGTAAATATGTTGAGCCTCACATTCAATTATGACGAATCCATGGATGGAGAAACAAAAACAATTTTGTTAACGGTCCGAGACCTTGAGGATTCTGCTTCAGGAGCTTTACGAGTTTACATTTCGGACAATCATCGACCCAAACTGATCCAAAATTTCCCAACCGACCTGGAGCTCGAAAGCGGTCATATCGAAGAGAATTATCTTGACCTGGATGAACATTTCGATGATATGGAAGATGATGACGAACTAACTTTTAGCTGGGAGATTATAAAGTATGTCGATGAAGATGATATGGTATTCATTGATATCGATCCCATCACCAATGAGGTAACTTTCGAAGCAGTTGCAAATGTAGAGGGAGAGGTGACCATCCGTTTCACAGCAAAAGACCCACTTGGCGCCTGGGGTGTGGGACACATGACGATCACCATCACAGATGTCCCCGACTCGCCCAGGATCAAGCCGATACCCGATATCAATGTTCATTACTACAACCCGGACTCTACGACCGATTATGAAGGCTACGGCTACGATTTCTCGTATTTCGTCTACGACCCCGACACCGACCGCTCGGAGCTAATTATCTGGGCAAAGTCCACCATGGACGGAGATAACGATGCCTGGGTCCAGCCAGACCCGAAGAATAATATGAGATTAATATTCAAGTTCCCGTTCACGGCCGTAGGCAAACATACATTGGTCCTGTATGCACAGGATCGGGATCAGGGAACAGAAATGGCTTATAGACATTTCAATGTTACTGTAATAATCGATGCCTGGCCGGTTGAATATATCGGTACGATCCCCGAACAAAGTTTTCTCGAGGACGTTGTAAAAGAAGATGCATTCAGAATGGATGATTATTTCAACGACAGAGACGGTCAAGCGGGCGGGACCGATTATTCGATAGTGGAACAACCAGGAGCCAAGGTCAATGCAGTGATCGACGAGTACAACAATGTGACTTTATCATCCAACAAGCAAAATTGGAACGGTGAAGAAGAGGTTGTGATCCTGGCAATGGATACTAACCCGGTGCAGTATGTATATGCCATTTTCAATGTTATTGTGATACCTGTAAACGATCCACCCACGATCGACAATATCCCCGTTATCAATGTAACGGTAAAAAAAGAAGAATCGTTTAATTTGAAGGATTATATCCACGATATTGATACAAAATTTGAATATCTGGAGATAATATCGGGTGACACCGTCCATGTTGAAGTCACCGATCAATGGTTAACGATCAGATACGATAAAGCAGGTAAATACACGGTTCTGATAGAGGTTGTGGATATCGATAAAAGCAAAGCCAGCACTACAATTACAATAAATGTCCAAGCACCACCAACAGAAGAAGAACGCATTCCCGAATGGTTAATTTATGCGATCGTCATGGCAATAATAGTTGTAATTCTTGTAATTCTCTTCATTGCGATCGTAATGACGCGGTATAAAGTTCTCGAAATATTCCTTATTCATCAAAGTGGAATATTATTAACACATCTCTCACATGATCATGAACAGCAAAGGGATGATGAGATATTAAGCGGTATGTTCACTGCGGTCCAGGAATTTATTAAAGATTCATTTTCCGGCTCGGCCAGTGGAGAGCCAGTTGGTTCTGGCGAGGATTATGTATTAAAAGAAATGAAGATCGGAGATAATAAAAATATTCTAATAGAACGCGGTAAATATGTTTACCTGGCGGTGATCTTCTCCGGACGCGGCGCCAATAAATTACGATCCAGGATCAAAAACACTCTTAATTCCATTGAAACACAATATGAGCTTCCATTTAAAACCTGGGTTGGTGACATGGATAAGATCGCGGGTGTGGAGAATTTATTACAACCATTGATACCCGAGGGAGGTAAACCCGTAATGGTTGACGATAAAGCCCTAGGACGAGTACCGGCGCCAGCAGTATCACCCGGGCCCACGCCTACACCCACACCCACAGCGCCTCAACCTACACCACAGGCACCAATACCAACACCAACACCAATACCGATAAGTGTCAAGCCAAAACCTGCGGTAGTAACGCCTATTAAACCGGTTCAACCGGTGAAACCAATGGCTCCATCACCATCGCCTCGGGTTCCGGCTCCAGTTCCAGTTTCAGTTCCAACTCCCTCTCCAGCTCCGGCAATTATGGGCGCACCTGCAACACCGAAACCAGCCATAATGCCGACATCTGCCAGACCTGCAACTGCAACTGTGCAACCAGCCGTTGCCAAACCAGCCACCGCAGCCACAGCCATTCTCGGTGCGCCAAAATGTCCAAAGTGTGGCGCTTCCGCACAGAAATTCCCGGACGGAAGCTTGCTCTGCACCAAATGCGGTTACACAGGCAAATGATCAAAATATAATAAAAAAATGCTATGCAAATAAAATGTTAACAAATGCATTTTTTTATTAATTCAGATACCGTTAAACGAAAGCGTACTACGGTTTCGAACGTAAACTTTTTGACGGTTACTTGCGCTGGCTTACCCCTCGCAAAAAGTTTTACGATCATCCCAAAACTCGGGGATAAGCCTGCTCAGTTACCGTTAGCCGAAACCGTCTGCCGATACAAGATAGTATTCTTCGAATACAATCGAGGTCTTAGAATTCAGCATTACTTATAAAATCGAGAATTCTAACACCAATATAAAACTCTTCAAGTTTAATCTAGACCTCAAAATTCGTTCATATATTTAAGTTATGAATTTTGACGTCGAGCCTCGAAACCGTTTACCGAAAATGCTATCAATATATCATTTAAAGACCTAATCAACTGGTTAGGGGGGACCGATATGATAATCGTACCAGGTAAAACATCGAAGAAATTAGCTATTAATTTGGGAAAAGAACTGGGAGCATCCTGTGCTGAAGTTGAAATAACAAGATTTCCCGACCATGAAGGAAAGGTACGACTCGATACCAACTTGGATAATGAAACGATCATTTTAGTGCAAAATACATATCCTGACGAAAATGTAGTGGAATTATTCCTATTGCAAGATGCTATCCATGAATTCAATATTGAGCAATTGATCACTGTGATCCCTTATTATGGCTATGCACGCCAAGATAAGAAGTTCAACACCGGTGAAAGCATAAGCGCACGTGCACTGGCTAAACATATTGAACTTATGACCGATAAGGTAATTTTGATAGATATCCATGCCAAAACGATCTTGGATTGGTTCGATAAACCGGTCATTGAAGTTACAGGTATGGTCCTGATGGGGGAGTTTTTGAAACAATACTCACCGGACATAATCATGGCCCCTGATAAAGGCGCTATAGACCGTGCCTCTATTGTGGCAAAGGTGTTAGGCTCGGATTTTGATTATTTGGAAAAGACCCGGTTGGACGGTAATACGGTTGTAATGAAGGCGAAGGAATTGGATGTAAAAGGCCGATCTGTGGCGATCGTTGATGATATAATTGCCACTGGAGGAACGATCATAAAAGCGACCAATGAATTGAAACAACAGGGGGCCACGAACGTGTATGCGGCTTGTACGCATGGGTTGTACACATCAGATGCGATCCCAAAATTGGTTAAGTGCTGTGATAAAGTCATTTCGACAGATACACTCGAGACCGAAACAAGTGTGATCACTCTGGCGCCGGCAATTGCGAAGAGCATAGGAAAATTGGAATAATGGGTGTTGAAATGTTCTATATTACGATTAATTAATGGGATGTTCTATTTTTTGATTAATTGTTAGGATGTTCTATATTTCGATTAATTTTTAGGATGTTGGACGTTACGATCTATTATTAGGATGTTTGATTTATTTACGTTAAATCATTTATGCATCCCGATATCCCAGTATCATTTAGAACATCCCGCCATCCCATCGACATTTAGAACATCCCGTCATCTCTTCGATATTTAGAACATCCTGTCATCTCAGCAATATATAGAACATCCTGTTATCTCAGCAATATATAGAACATCCTGTCATCTCAGCAATATATAGAACATCCCGAAATCTCAGCGACATATCCAACATCCTGCCATCTCAACGACATATACAACATCCCGATATCTCAATGATATATCCAACATCGAGCTATTTTTTAATAATCTTTAAGTATATGAAAGTTATTCTAACCACGAAATAGATAAGAAGGATGAATTAGTAGAATCGGAGCAAAAGTGAAAAAGAACTGTGTGATTGTTATAGGGAGAAAGAATGAGATAGAATATAAACCAGTGATTTTGTACTAGTGTTTGTACAATTTTTTTTATTAGTTTTATATGTTAAAATAGAGCGTTTTAAATTTGTATTTTATTCATTTTTAATTCATATAATATAATACAAAGTAGAATTTAGATAATAACAATTAAAAATTATGAACAGGTGAAATAAATGAATCAACAGAAATTTACATTTGAGTACGAAGGTAAACCCATAACCATCGAGGTAGGACGACTGGCACAGCAGGCAAATGCGGCTGTAACCATACAGTTTGGCGAGACCATCATATTGGCAACAGTAAACATGTCAAAATCATCACGTGATGTGGACTTCTTCCCGTTAATGGTAGATTACGAGGAAAAGTATTATGCTGCCGGTCGTATCAAAGGACCCCGATATCTTAAACGTGAGGGTAGACCAACTGAGGATGCCGTGCTTAACGGCAGGATGATCGATCGCGGGCTGCGGCCTAGATTTCCGCAGAACTTGCGTAATGACATTCAAGTAATATGCACACCTCTGAGTTTTGACGGTGTGAACAAGCCAGATGTTTTGGCCATGTTAGCGGCGGCAACCGCACTGCATATATCGGATATACCGTTCAACGGCCCTGTTGCAGCAGTTAGGATCGGCAGGATCAATGGCGAATTCATAATCAACCCAACCGTAGAAGAGCTCGAGCAAGTTGATCTCGAGCTTATAGTGCAGGGTGATGGAGAACAGATCTGTATGGTCGATTGTGATGCACAAGAGATCAAAGACGAGGATCTCGTATTGGCCTTTGCAGAAGCAATGCGGGCAATGGCACCCATCATCGAGTTTATGAACAAACTTCGAGCCGAGATCGGTATTGAAAAAGTTAAGGCAGAAAACCTTTTATGGGCCACAGACTTTACCGACGAAGAATTGAAACTTGTAAATGAATTAAAACAAATGATGTTACCCCATCTTGATAAATTTCTATTCAACACGCCGAAAGGCTCGAAGGGTGAGCGCAAGCTTATTTTAGACGGGTTAAAGGAATTGGTGATCAACGACTCGAAGGGGCGGCTTGTGAATGAAGATCGCAATGAAGCCGAGGCTGAGAAATATCTAAAAGACCTTATTGATAAATTCTTTATAGAATTCATTGAAGAGCAAGTATCTTTGAACATTCTGAACAGTGACCGCCGCGTTGACGGCCGCAAGCTTGATGAGATACGAGAGCTTAAGGCCGACGTTGGGTTCTTTGAGCGTCTTCATGGTACGGGATTATTCAGTCGTGGAGAGACACAAGTTCTATCTGTTGTAACACTGGGCGCGCCAGGTGATCAGCTATCCTTGGAGAATATGGAAGAAGAAGGAACCAAGAAATATTTTCATCATTATAATTTTCCACCATATTGTGTTGGCGAGGTCAAACCGTTACGTGGTGCTGGTCGGCGTGAAATAGGCCATGGAGCATTAGCCGAGAAAGCGCTACGACCGATGCTACCGGATGAGCTTGAATTTCCGTATACTATACGTGTGGTATCCGAGGTTATGAGTTCAAATGGGTCATCATCTATGGCATCCACTTGCAGTTCAACGTTAGCACTCATGGATGCGGGTATCCCGATCAAAAAACCGGTTTCAGGGATAGCAATGGGTCTGGCATCAGAGGGCGGTAGATGGAAGATTCTCACCGATCTCCAGGATCTGGAGGATGGCCCCGGCGGTATGGATTTCAAGCTAACCTCAACGCGTGATGGTATCACGGCAGTTCAAATGGACTGTAAATCCACAGGACTTAAGATGGATATTATCAAGGGCACTATCCATCAGGCACGACAAGCTCTTGATCAGATCCTAAATACGATCGAAACAGCAATTCCAACGCCAAGAGTCGAGCTTTCAGAATATGCTCCAAGAATCATTACCATCATGATCAACCCGGAAAAGATCGCTAGTGTAATTGGCCCGGGCGGTAAGGTCGTGCGCGAACTTCAGGACCGCTTCGAGGTTCAGATCGATATCCAGGATGAGGGCCAAGTACTGATAACATCCACAAACAAGGAAAATGCAGAAGGGGCCAAAAAGGAGATCGCCGAGATCGTACGCGAGGTAGCGGTTGGGGATGTATTTGAAGAAGCGATAGTGGTGAAGATAATCAGCATTGGTGCATTTGTCAAGTTAACACCTGGTACCGATGGTATGCTGCGTATTTCAGAGTTGGATTATGAATATGTAGAGAAGATCACGGACAAAGTAAATGTAGGTGATAAAATAAAAGTCAAGGTCATCAAGATCGAACGCGGTAAGGTAGAGGTTTCAATGAAAGCGCTTCTAACTCCCCCACCAGGTTATGTAGAACGCAAACCCAGTTATAATAGAGATAGGCGCGACGGTGGCGGTAGATCAGGAGGGTACGGCCGCCGAGACTCCAGAGGCCCGCCCAGGCAGTCCTCGGATCAACGTGAACGTAGATACTAAAAACAGATAATATGATGTGGTCCACCGGTCTGCCGGTCTATCGGTCAACCGGTCAGTGTTGTTAGGAGTGTGATGTGAGAGTACACACATCCCTAGGGATGTGGGATGTGGAACAAATAATTGATGATTAAAACTGTGGGATATGAGTAAATGAGATGTTGCTCACCTCAAACGCTTCTTTTTTGAAAAAGATCTTAGTGTACTCTCACTTCACACTTGCCATATTCTATTTAATAACTTATGGTTGGCCCCCTATCCTCAAACTTTAATTCTCTATCCATCTCTCACATCCCAAATCCCTAATTATTTGATAATTAATTATAAAGGAAAATTTTAAGTGCAAATAAATTATATTAATGGTTGTTCAAATATGATCCTTCATATGGAGGGACAAACAATTGCCCCAGATATCTCGTAAGATGACCATCCAGTTATTAAAAAGTGCCGATGAACGGTTACGTACGCTGCAGGCGCAGGGTATAAAACTGGTTTCAGCCAACAGACTACTCATCAAGGCGAAAAAAGCATTGAAGGCAAATAATGTAAATGAAACCGTTTCATTAATGAACGAGCTCGGCGCTAAATTGGAAGAGATCAAGAAATATTCCACAGATTTCATTAACCAGATATTATCATGTGATAAATTGCTCAAGTTCGCAGAGACTATAGGTGTGGATGTTACAAAATTAAGAGCCAGGTTGGAAGAAGCGCATGAAACTTTCGATTCGGAGGACTTTCCCGGGGCAATAGAGATCGCTCAAAAATGTAATCAGGATCTGATCGATAAATTATTTTTATCTATCAGCGACACACTTAAACAGGAATATGATAAGGTAATGGACCTACCAAAGAACATTATCGATTCCCATCAGATCCAGCAAATGTTGAATGATGCGGATTCTGCCATAAAAAATAATGATTTTTCTCTTGCCTGGACAATAACTCAACAACTTAAAGAGATAACCGACAAGATCGCCAAACCATACCTGGAAAAGGTTCGCGAGCATGCCATGGATAAGATCATTGAATTCCAGAACGAAATTGAAAATGCGCGCAATAAGAGGGCGGACCTGTCAGATGCTCAGGAGATCTTCACAGATCTGAAAAATAAAATGCCAAAAGCCAAGCTGATATCCGACTTCAAGGAGATCATCGATTATACCGCAGCGGGCAACCATGCTCTGGAGCGTTCATTACGGCGACAAGAGCGCATTGAGATCAGATCGCGAGAAGCGTTGGACAAGTTTGATTTGATGAAACATGATCTGGAAGACCTCAAAACACACATTGCTATCCCCAGCTCGGTGGAGGCCCAGATCCAGCAAGCAAAAGAAGCACTCACAAAGGGTAACTTCGAGACTGTTGTCGAGTATATGACCAAGTGCGAGACGAAATTGAATAAATTACGTCACGGCAGCGAGCCAAAGATCGAACTTGTATTTCAGAATGGTCAACTGCGCTCAGATCTATGGAATCGCACAAACCTGACCATCACCAATAAAGGTTTGGCAAGTGCAAATAATATTAAAATTAGCTTTTCCGGGCCAGTTGAGGTCAGGCGTATAACGGTTCTAAACGTCTTGGAATATAATAAGACACGAACGATCGAAATTGGTTTAAAGCCTGAAGGCGCCGGGTCGTTACCGGTTGATGTTGATATTGATTTTTCCCGCAGTTGGGATGGTATGGCATATCATGAGCATCAAGAGATCTGGGTGGATGTGATCCCCACCGTGCAGCCGACATCAACTATTGGTGTCAGTCCTGGTCTGAAAAAATCTCATCCGTATGCCGCACCAGCAACGGCCCAGGTTGAAAAAAATGACGAGGATTTTGTTGAGTGTCTATACTGCCAGAAACAAATAGAAGATTCCGCACCCATTTTCAAATGCACCTGTGACACCATATATCACCTTGAATGCATTAACGGTTTGGAAATTTGTTTAAAATGCGGGATCGATATCAGGCATCAGGTGGGGGTGGTTAATGCACCTAAACATCAAGCACATCAATATGACACCGAAGATGCGGACTGGGAATAATATCTGATTATTTTATTGGCACTTTTCTACTTTTTATTGCTCAGGGAGGTGTGAGTACACTACGATCTTTTTTTAAAATCAATCGTTTGAGGTTTGAGGATAGAGGGCAGAGGAAAGAATAAAGGCTAATTAATATATTTCGGAGGGAATTTGAAAAGTCAAAAGGTAAAATGAAAAAGTATACTTATAACTTTTAAGATTTTACTTTTGAAATTTGACTTTTAAAAAAAATATCTTGATCATTATCTTTTTTTCATAGCAATTTTTTTGTTGAATATCTATTTATAATATTTCCTCATATCTCGATTGCTGTTTAGACTATGACTGATGACTAATGACTTAGCAATTAACTCTTAGGTGGATTGATGATAGACAAGCTAACAAATTTATTCAACCGATTTCAAAAAGTATTCTGGACCGTTCTATCCTTTGAACTAATGGAGCGAGGGGCATATTATACTATGCTGCCAATTTTAGCTTATCATGCTAGGTTTAATCTTGACCTTTCCTGGGGCCTGGCCCTTACTTTACCTGTATTTATGTATCCTTTTCAATATGGCCTGCCAATATTCACTGGCGCATACGCTGAGAAGGCCGGTTATCGCAAGCAAATGATATTTGCGTTCTCTTTTCTTACAGTAGCTTATCTGTTTCTTTCTTTCGCCTATGATGCATTGACGATGATCATTTCTGTTATTTTGATCGGAATTGGCATCGGCGCTTATAAACCGTTAATTTCCGCAACTGTTGCAAAGTGTACACTTCAAAAAGACAGGAATGTTGCATATTCAATTTATTATCTGGTTGTAAACATCGCAGCGGCGGTGTTTCCGATAATTTGGGTGATCCTACTGGGAATGGGCGTTATGACCGAGGCCCAATATGCTTGGGTATTTAGAATTGGTGCATTATTTTTCCTTATTAATATTGTAGTTGCAGTATTTGTCTTTGAAGAGGTACCCAGGAGTGGAGGAGTAAAGACCGTTAGCGATGTATTGACCAACATAAAAATTGCATTTAAAGATAAGAAATTTCTTGTTATGGTTATATTAATTGGTGGTTTCTGGGCACTCTACTCCTCCTTTATAACCATATTACCCTTGATATTATTTGGTTATAATCTGGTCCCCGTATGGTTCAGTGTAATGTTATTAGCAGTTTTTAATCCACTTACTATTATTTTAGCTGGACCCTTCCTTATTAAGGTTGGGGAAAGAATCGAATCCATGAGGTTGCTTATAGGTGGGGTGTTAATATACTGCATTGGCTTGGCATTAATAGGTCTAACTTTACAATGGATGTTTGTAATAATAGGTATTATTCTTGCTTCGATCGGCGAATTTATGCTGGCGCCGGGATATCTCTCATTTGTTTCCAAATTAGCTCCAAAAGAAAAAGTCTCATCGTATATTGGATGTAATTTCTTGTCAACAATGCTCGGAATTACTATGGGTACGCTAGTATTCGGGATCGTTGCAAACTATATTGCATTTGATCTGCACCGACCATATTTTATGTATGGCATTCTCGTCTCATTTGGATTGACATTATTAGCTGCTTTTATAATTTATTATAGATCCTGGGGTCAAGATGTAATCGCACGTGCAAAGAGAATCAGGGAGGAAGAAGAGGGTATTGATGAGGAATATGAGAGCGCTTTCAAAAAAGAGCCCGTTTTTTTCAAGATTTTTGATCATAGATTTTCAACAATAATTCCCATTTTATTGATACCAATAATTTTAATTGCCACATTTTCTATAGGTACATTAGAATTACCAGAAGATAAAGAAGATGTTATTGAAAAATTAGAACTAATTCCACTTACACTTGAAGAACAGGCCAGTGATTATACGAATGAACGGCAATCAACAGACATTATTTTCACTATTAGCGACAAGAAACTTGTAGAGATCGAATGTACTCTTACCTGGACCGACGAAGGTTCACAATATCCCGGCGGCACAAATGAGCCTGATGAGTTCAAAGTTTCGATCATCGCGCCTAACGGTGAGATAGTTGATTCCGATTTTAGTTTTACAGGCACGATCAGTGCTAGCTTTGATGTTAATTATACTGAAAAAGAATATAAAGACAATTATCTCGGTGACTGGACTATCCGTGTTGAGGCCGGTGAATGCGGCGACGATTCTGCTTTAATTCCAATCTTTGGATTACGAACATCACCGGACGATGGCAATTCCTGGTCACTAGTTTATTCATATACGCATATGGTCCCCAAAGAAGAAGAGAAATAAAAATTAGGGGTTAGGGAATACAATTTAGGGGTCACAATTTGGGGATTACAATTTAGGTTTTATTTTTTTATTTCATATTTTCTCAATAATATTCTGACCCCAAAGTTACGACCCCTGACCCTGTTAGTTATCAGTTGTCAGTTGCTAGTTTCTAGTGTGATTCTATTAAACTGGCAACTCAACAAAAATAAAGTTTTATAAAGATTATCTCTTATTTTTGCCTGGGGGGTAAAAATTCCATCAGGAATTTTTAGCTCGAAACAATTTTTGAATAAAATTGATGAAGCTTAGAATTCTTAGATTCAATGAAAGTTATTATCAGAATTCTAACCCCTAGCAACTAACATCTAGCAACTGTTTCCGTCCCCCGACCCTATTTTCATCGATAAACAATCGAAATCACAGAATTATACATTCCATCTGGTACCCGTCGGTTTTCGGATAATACTTTGGCAGCTTTTTTATCACTTTAAACCCGTGGTTGGAATAAAATGACATGGCAACCTTATTATCTATTGCTACTTGAAGACCGATCTTATTTATTTTCCATTTTTTTAATATATTTTTAACATTTGTGATCAGACTGCTCCCGACCCCACGCCGCCTGTACACCGGGTCAACATCGATGGTGATTATGTTAGCAGTACCATTTGGTGTTATCATTGAAATTACAAATCCCAATAATTTATCATCTAGAACCTGGACCAGGCCAATCGAATTTGGCTGCGACAGGTAAAAATCAAAAGTATAACGATTAAATCGCACATCATCCGGGAAACATTTTTCGTCCAGTGTTTCGATCTCCGCCAGGTCTGAGGCGGTAATGTATCGGATCATCAATGTAATTTCACCTGTTATCTTAGCATCTATATTAATATTCTTAGTTCAATATTCCCAAGAGTATTTAGGATCCAGAAATAAAGTCAGCGCATGCTCAAACCCATCTTGTAATACCTCGGGCCCTTGATATATCTCCGGCCTATCACCGATCTCCGCACGAATGTGGTTGCCAAGACTGAGCTTGAATATATTTGCCTTCAATAGTTCGGATGGTATCGTGAATTCGCGTTTGATATCCACAAACCACCGTTGAGCCTTTAAATATGGCTTGGAAACCGCAGCACTCGAATCATTCCATTTTGAAATGAAGGCATTCACGTTCTCGTGCGATTCGGGTGGGCCGCGATGGGTTAACACATCGGGTAACTTGGCGACTGCAAGTTCAAATAGGATCACGGTCTGTTTATTTTGATAATACTCAGCTTGTTTTACACCGAAGCCTTCGCAATCAAATAACTTTTGGATCACACGCAGGCATTTATGCAGCTGGCCGTGGAGTATGTCGGGAACTACCGGAGGTGTTCTGAACTTGACACCAATGATGGTGCCCGGTTTCGTGTCGAGGATATTTTTAAGCTGCGGCAATGCCAGCGGTGTAACATGATTTGGGAAGAAAAATTCTCTTTTGGGGTTTTTTAAATATGTCTGGGCCGCAAAAATGAATAGTTTGAATTTATCATCACCCACCGCAGAGGCCACATTACGAGAACGATCCACCGGGTCGATGAACACCAACGGCTCATTCTTGAACTTTTCTGCAAGTTTTTTAGATAGCTTTGATCTCGGTTGGTAACTGATATTTGCTGATGACGTTTCTTGAGCGCTATTATCCAGACTAAGAAACATCCCGGCCGACCAGGTGGTGGCGGCGTCAACCAGGCTGAAGAATGATCCATACTTGAGGATCAATAGCTCACATAAATATCCGGAAAACCCCTGGATCTCGATCTCGGCGCCGTATGCTCCGATACCTTTCATAAATTGCTTCAGCAATCTTATCTCATCATGTTGTTCGGACCGCAGATGCTTTTTGATATACTCTGTGTGGAATGGTGTACGGTCCACGGCGGTCATCTTATCTTCCACGTTATCCAGTTTATAACACGGCACAATATCTGCTTTGAAACCGGAGAACTTGCCGGAAATATATGGATGCTCCGCATACCGTTCCTCGCCATCTGGCAGCACTTTCCTGCCCAATATTAAACCCTGTTCTCTGAGTTTATCGACCGAAACTGTTGTAGGGAACATGATGAAAACATCAATGTCAGGTTCTGCAAGAAATGTATCCTTTGCGGTTGAGCCAACCAGTATGGGTTCGAGTTGGAATTCAAAGTTCAAGTCCTTTATTACCTGTTTAATTTTGATGAATAACTCATTGATGACATTATCCAGCAGGGCACGCGCGCGATCATCAGGTCTGAGTCTATTAACCATCTCGCCATGCAGTATTTCGATCTCACGGGGGATCTCTGTAGTATCGTCTGCTGATCTTACAATCATATTTTTCTCACCAATGATCTTTATTTCGGCACGAGTTATTTTAGTTCAATCTTGTCCAGTGTAGAATATGTTGGGCCAGATGGAGACAGGACACTCTTTTTCAGGCAAACGGATCCAACATTCAATACTCCGAAATTTCTATCTTTATTCTTAATTACCAGCTCTTTAAGTGCTTGTTTGTTCTTTCTGCTTTTAACGCGGCCGAGAGTGATATGGGGCTTGAACCCGCGCTTCTCGGCGGGAAATCCCAGTTTTATTAGCTTGGAATTCAGATCCTTGGCAAGCCCCTCTAATGGTTCATGGTCTTTCATGCCCACCCAGAGGATCTTGATATAATTGGTGTTCGGGAAGGCGCCTACATCTTGAAATTCTAATTTGAACGGTTTGATCCCTGAACATGACTCGCGTATTATTTCCAGGATGTCATTTACCATTTTTTCGGGTGTGTCGCCCAGGAACTTCAATGTAATATGTATGTTTTCGGGTTCTACCAATTTCACTTCCGCACCCGTGCTCGTTATATCATCCTCGTACTTCACCAATTCATCCATTGGACCTATTTCGACTGCGATAAATGTCCGAATTGTAATTGACATACATTTGGCTAATCAATTACAAAATAAAAAGGTTTGCGCCTGGGAACAAAGCATTTTGGGATGTTGCATATTTTATTACTTTTCACGGTTCGAAATGTCCCGGATAATACCCTGGATCACTTTCTTATCGCCTTGTTCATAAATACTGGAAGATACCTCGGCATGAAACACATCACCGGTCTTTGTTAAAAAGTCTATCTCAAATGTTATAGAACCATCTTTGATAATCGTTTCAAATGCCAATTTAGATCTCTCCAATGCCTCTGGTGGATGAATGGCCCCCACGTTAAGTGATAAGAATTCGGTTTTATCATATCCGAATGTATCCAACCCTTTTTGATTTATATCTAAGATATTACCCTCCAGATCATGGACAATGATCGAATCGTTAGACCTATTGAAAAGTTTACGATATTTCTCCTCGCTTTCACGTAATGCTTTGGTTATTAGAAATCGCTCGGAAATATCTCTTACAACACTTATGATCCCTTTCGGGTTTGCCTCGATATCTCTGATCAAAGATGAACTGATCTCACCATGAAATATAGTGCCATCTTTTCTAAGAAGTTTGTACTGGCTATTTCTAATTTCTCCTTTGTCCAGGATTTGCTGCACAACCTCTACCGCACGGTCCCTATCTTCCGGGGCAATAAATTCAAAAACGTTTTTCCCGATCAATTCTTCTTCGGTTTCATATCCATATACCTTCAGCGCCTGGGTGTTGACCATTATGATCTTTCCATTTAGATCGGAATAAATAATTGTATCGGGTGAGGTTCCTATCAACCGACGGTATTTCTCTTCACTCTCGCGTAATGCCTCCTCAACTTGTTTGCGCTCGGTAATATCATGAACATAAACAAAATTCGCAGGTTTACCACGGTATATTGATACCCCGCCGTTGATCTCAACATCTATTCTATTACCATTCTTATGTAATATTGTTGATTCATATACAGGTTCGACATATTCACCAGCCATTCGCCGTTTATACCGGTCGACGACCATGGTAACTTTGTCTGGTGCCAAATATGTCGTAAATTGAGTGTCAATTACGTCTTCAGCATTATAACCGGTAATTTCTTCCAAGCGCGGGTTTGCATATTTTATTTTTTCATCTTGGATAATTACAACACCATCTTTTGCACGCTCAACCAGATTGCGGAATTTCTCTTCACTATCCTTTAGTTCTTCTTCGATAGAACGTGTCTTTGTTATATCTTTTAATACTATTTGTGTTGCATTCTTCTCCAAATAGGTAATGGGTATTGCCGAGAGTTCTACTTCCTTTTCCTGGCCATCGAGACTTATTAATTTAATTTTGATTCTAATTGCTTTATGTGGTTGTTGTTCGAATTCTGTTTCATGAATTCGCGCGCTAATTTCTGCTTGGTGATCGGGATGAATAAAATCTATGATGGATTTACCCAAGAGTTCCTCTGAACGTGCCGCACTAAACAGTTCTATACCTGCGGGGTTGATGTAAACCATTTTGCCCTGGCTATATACAACCATTGGCTCGGGAAAATATTCCACCAAACGCCGATAACGCTCTTCACTCACTTTTAATTTCTTTTCCATCTTCTGCTTATAAAGAGCCATTTCGATCGTGGAGTATAATTCACGTTCTTCGAAGGGCTTGATTATATACCCGAATGGCTCGGTTAATTTTGCTCGCTGAATTGTTTTATCATCGGTATATGCAGTAAGATAAATAACTGGTAGGTTGTATCTTGTCTTGATCTCATCGGCGGTTTCTATACCGTCTTTGTCGCCTTTTAATACGATATCCATCAGCACCAAGTCCGGTTTAAATTCTTCGGTTTTTCTTAGTGCCTCCTCGCCGGTGGCAACAATGGCGGGCACGGTATATCCCAAATTGATCAATCTATTCCGAATATCCTTAGCCACAATATATTCGTCCTCAACTACCAATATATTTGCACTACCCTCTGCCATTAGATTACTCTCCTTATTTTTTTGTTTTTTCAATGAAATTGATCTTAAATTCAGTGCCACCATCTCGATCAAGCTCAATGGTGCCGCCCAATTGTTCTACCAATGTGATCACTAATTGCAGCCCGAATGTTCCGGTGTTTCGAAAGTCCAGATTCTCCGGAAAACCTTTGCCGTTATCTCGTATCAGCACTTCGATCTTCTTTTCTGTTTCTGATTCCTCCTTAATAACTACTTGGATCCCGATCTCGCCGCTGGAATCTATATCGAACGCATGTTTCATTGAATTTAAGACCAGTTCATTTATGATCAATGCACAAGGTATTGCCGAGTCAAGACCCATAGATAGATCTTCAACATCAAGCTTAGGTCGAATTCTTTCTATATTCGTCCTGGAAAATCTGAATAGACTATTTACCAGTTCCTTGACATATTTTCCGAAATCAATATTGGCCATATCTTTGGATTGATATAGTTGTTCATGTATTAGTGCCATTGTCCGGAGCCGGTTCTGGATCTCTTTGAAGGTTTCTATATATTTTTCATCTTTGATATAACTGGAATGCAGGTTGAGCAGGCTGGCGATCACCTGTATATTGTTTTTAACCCTGTGGTGTATTTCTTTCAGAAGTAATTCCTTCTCTGCCAGTGACCCATTCAATAGCTCTTCGGTTTTTTTTCGTTCGGTAATGTCTATATCCGCACCACGATATCCGATCAGATCTGACTCATCATCGAGTATGGGGACGCTGCTTGTGGATAACCAGACCGTTTTGCCATTTTTATGCGTGTTTCGATTTATGAAGCCACGAAACGGCAGTTTTTGGTTAAACACTTTGAACGCTTCGTTTTTGAGATCTTCACGGTCATCTTTATGGAAAAGATCATAAAAATGCTTTTTTCCAACAATTTCTTCAGGTTTATAACCAAGAATATTTTCAACAACCGGACTTGCATAGGTATATAGTCCTTTTGTATCTACTTCCCAGATCCATTCCTGAGCATTTGCCGCAACCTGCAGGAAACGTTCTTTGCTCTCAAACAGCTCCGATTCCACACTTTTGCGCTCGGTAATGTCTGACCAAATACTCATAAGATAGTCATTTCCACCAAAGGAAATTGCCCCTGTCCTAACCTGAACATCAATTATCTCTCCACTTTTTTTCATATGTTTAGTATAAAAAACCTCTTTCTTATTTTTCATAGTTTTTTTCATATGTTCTATGGTCTCCTCGTGGCTTTCAAAAACATCTAAATCGCTTAATTTCAACTTTTGAAATTCCTCTTGAGTATAACCAAGAGTATTATGTGCAATTTCGTTGAAATCCAAAATTGCACCTGAGTTGATATCAATAAGAATGATCGAGTCCCCAGCCTGCTCAAATATCCCCCGGAATTTCTCTTCGGATTCTCGTAATGCCTGTTCTGCTAATTTTTGCTCTGTTATGTCATGAACTAATATAGCGATCTTAGTTACTTTTCCGTTTTGATCAAGAATAGGATAGAAATTATTATCAAACCATACACCCTGGTTCTCATCTTCAAACCGCACGGGTTTACTTGTTTGGATCACCTCATTTAAATATTTTGATCTTGTTTCCCTCAATATCTCAGGGATTAACTCCCATCCACTTGATCCTTTAAGGTCTTCTATTTTCTTATTGAAACGCTTTGCCATTGCATCATTTATATCAATAATAATCCCATCCTTATCTACTAATGTTGCCAAATCGCGCGGTGCATTCATAAGTACCCTAGCAGTTTCCACACTTTCACGCAGTGCTTCTTCAACCTGTTTACGCTCGGTAATGTCCCGGGCAACCGATATCACTTTTTCAAATCTGCCATCTTTAAAAAAAGGGGTGCTTTTTACTTCCATTAATATCTTTGTACCGTCTTTGTGGATGAATTCGTATTCAGTGTATGGCAGCTGTTTACCAGACATTATTAATTTGAAGTTTTTATATGTATTTTGCAAGGATGCTGGGGTTAGAAGTTTAAGTTCATTGAACGGTTTACCTACCAGTTCATCGATCTTATATCCGGAGACCCGTTCAACAGATTTAGAACAATCAATGAGCGTAAATGTGACATCCGTGATAAAGATAACATCAGATATGTTCTCGGTCAGCAGCTTATAATTTTCATTAATCTCATCATATTCTTTTTGTAACCGATCATGCTCGGCTTTGGAGCTTTCCAATTCCGTGATCCTTTCACGCAGCTCTGTTAATTCTTTTTCGAGCACTTCTTTTGGTTGTTCTTTATCTTTCATATCGAATTCTCCCGCTCTTGAAGTATGGTGTTTTATAATGAAGTTGAAAACTTCATATTAATTGGTTTTAAACCCTTTTTGCCTCCGACCCAGTATTTTCGTTTTTCCTATTGTTAATATTCCCTATATAGTTCTCTAATCTTATAAAAGGTTTAGATGTACAATAATAGATATTGTTTTTTATTAGCTATTCGGTAAAATATTGAAAATTACCCCCTCTTATTTTTCAACGACCAAATGGCAAGGGATAAAAATACAAATGCGAAAATTAGAAGCGCAACAATATCAAACCATATCTTTTCGAGCCCCCATCCCTTTAACATCACCGCCCGGCATGCGTCAACCGCGTAAGTGGGTGGAATCAGGTATGATGCAGGTCTGAGCCAGGACGGTATTGCCTCGATTGGCCAGAAAATGCCAGAGAGCAAGAATGCAGGCAATACCAGGAATGGAAGAAATTGAATAGCTTGTGCTTCACGTTTTGCAAGACTGGAAAACAGAATACCCAATGCTTGGCATGCTATAGCCAGGATTGCGATCACCACAAATGCAAGCAAGACATTTCCTACTATAGTAATATCAAAGACTAAAATGCCAATTGTTAGAAGAACACCTGCCTGGATCGTACCTATTATACTAAATGCAACAGCATACCCACCTACGATCTCACCTTCGCTAATAGGTGTAGCTAAAAGTCTGTCCAATGTACCCGAACCTCGTTCTCCTACAAATGTTATTAATGTTAACAAAGTAGTAAGCAAATAAACAACAAACGCCATGATACCTGGCACAAAAAAATCAATGAATTCCGCACCCTCGCCATATATTGCATTTTCAGAATCAACTGAAATTGGTAACTCTTGACCAGTGTCTTCGATTGTACTCATGAGTGCGTTGGTAATTGTTTTTATTACCTCACTAGCTACATTTATATTGCTTTTATCGAGTAATAGTTGCATTGTTGTATTTCCACTAAATGAGTTATCGTTTATCTTCTGAAATACGTGATTGCTAAAAGATCTTGGAAAATGCAAAACACCGTATGCTTTTCCATCCTCTACTTTTTTTATTGCTTCTTCTACATCATCCATATATTCAATGTCGATAATCTCTCGATCAAGATTGGAAATGATTTTCCACGATATTGAAATTGAAGTATTGCCAATTTGGTTAGTTAAACCTTCATCCTCATTTACGATTATAATTTTTATATCATGCACCTCACCACTGAATGCCGTACCAAATACGAACATGGCAAATATTGGTGCGATGAATATAAGCGCGACAGTGCGTTTATCATTACGCATTTCACGAAAGAGTCGTTTAGTAACTGATAAAATTCGGGGCAGTGTCATACTTGCACCTCCCCTGATGAAAATTTTAGAAATGCATCTTCTAGAGAGGTCGTGCTGCTAATTTTAAGTATTTTTTTCGGTGTGCCTTCAGCAATTAATCGACCACGGCGCATGAAGCCAATCCTATCACAATGTTGGGCTTCATCCATATAATGTGTGGTGATCAATATTGTGACGCCTTGATTTCTCAAGTCATGAAAATATTTCCAGAAGGTTTCACGCAATTCCGGGTCAACACCAACTGTGGGTTCATCTAAAAACAGGAGTTTTGGTTCATGAATTAACGTGCAAATAAGTGATACACGGTGTTTCATACCACCACTTAAATTTTGGGTTAGTTCATTGGACCATTTTTCAAGATCGATAAATTTCAGTAGTTCTTTTTCTCTTTTACTAATAGTTGCCTTATGGAGGCCAAATATTTCCCCAAAGAACTCAAGATTTTGATGGACTGTGATTCCCAGGTAAAGTGCCGTATCTTGTGGCATGTGGCCAATGTATCGAGCAATGCTTTTATCGGGAACATTTTTACCTAAAACATATGCATCACCAGAAGTAATTTTCAACAATCCAGTTAACATCCTAATTGCCGTGGTCTTCCCGGCACCGTTTGGGCCTAACAATCCGTAGATCTCTCCTTTTTTAACCTTCAGGTCCAAGTTATCCACTGCTGTAAATTCGCCAAAGCGTTTAGTCAAATTAATAGTATTTATTACATGAATCATTCCGATACCTTCTGTTAGAAATGATGAAAAATGAAAGTTGTATTAATCTGTTTTGTCTATAATGTCTGGGAAATAAAGTATATAATATGAAATTAATTGAATACATTTAGTCCACCCACTCCGAAAACTATTCAATCATAAAACTCTATTGTGTTTCTCCAATTCATATTATTGACATTTGAGGTAGAATCTGATGGGACCAGACAAGGGGATTATCGGAAATAAAGGCATCAACCCTAAGTTGGATCTTGAACCCACCCATGGCAGTGTGGGTGTGATATTTGGTAATATTAGCACCACGTTGTTCAAGTTTGCGATCTTTGGTCCGGGTGTGAATGTAGTGAAACGCACGGGTTATGTCCAGGTCTGGCATGCGCGCCACGGCTGGGTACTTGGCCAAGTGATAGAACTCAGCCTGGATTCAAAATTAACATATTCCAAAGCACAACAAATTTCCAAGACATACGAGCACGAGTATGAGCATGAGCACGAGTATGAATCTGGGTATGATTATGACGGGCCAACCGCAGAGTTAGAACCACGACCACCAGGGTCTGGTCCGCACAATTCCAAGCAAACTGGCAGCGATAGTAAACTTGCGGGTGAAGTTAATGTGATCGGTTATCGTGACGCACACGGCGTGGTTCAGCTGCCAAGCTCGCCGTTTAATGCGGGCCAGCGGGTATATTCTGCCGCTAACGATCTGATCGGGTCCGTGCTCGGCTTGGATGTTGATAAACGAGTGGGCGCGTATGTTGGCCTTCTGCGCAATCATGAGCTGCAAGTCTATCTGGATATCAACTCATTGATACAGAAACATGTGTCGGTGATCGCAAAGACCGGGAGCGGGAAATCATACATAGTCGGTGTATTGGTCGAGGAACTGTTGAAGCGTAAGATACCCACGATCGTCATCGACCCACACGGTGAGTATACCGGTTTAATGCACCCGAACATCGATGAGCACGACTCGCGGTTAATGTCCAAATACGGTGTCCAGCCCCATGGATACTCCGATAGCATCCAGGAGTATTCGTTAAATCCACAGATCAATCTCGGCACACTGCCTTTGAAATTACCCAGTTACGGTCTGACTGCAGACGCAATAAGCGAGCTTTTAGGCTTACGCGGCACCGGTGTACAAACTGCAATACTCTTCAAAGCGATAACTATGCTGGCGAGCAAAAAGGAATATTTCACCATTCGGGATCTGATACGCGTAATAGAACACGACCGGAACAATGCAAAATGGCATTTGATCAACAGTCTTGAGAACATTATGGCCACGGGTATCTTCTCACATCACCCCACCAGGTTGACGGAATTGGTCCAGCCTGGTCGTGTATCGATCATTAATCTACGCGGTATCCCACCCACCCATCAACAGATCGCAATTACACATTTGACCCGGCAATTGTTCGAGGCGCGAAAATTGAACAGGATACCGGCCTTGATGCTGGTCCTTGAGGAGGCGCACCAATTCTGCCCACAGCAGGGCTCTGCACGGTCGTCGTACTTGCTGAAAACCATCGCATCCGAGGGTCGTAAATTCGGGTTGGGTATGTGTGTGGTATCGCAGCGGCCCGCAATGGTGGACAAAAATGTGCTCAGCCAATGTAACACGCAGATCATACTGAAGGTGACGAACCCCAACGATCTCAAAGCGCTCGTAGCCTCGGTGGAGGGCCTGAATTCGGCCATGATAGATGAGATCCAGCGGTTACCCGTCTCCGTGGGCATCGTTGTCGGTGCGGGAATTCAGCTGCCGATCTTCATCGATGTACGCGTTCGTGAGACCAAGCACGGCGGCAGGCCCGTGGATATATTTACTAATGTGGAGATGTTCTGGCCATCACAAGCTCAAACCCAAACTCAAACTCAAGCTCAAGTTCAACCACACCAACAAGCACAGGATATTGACGACGGCGGGTTATCCGATCAGACAGCAGAGACATTGCCAAGTGTGGAAACTGGAACAGCAGGAGATACTAATCCTACTGATGACCATGTTTCGGTCTCCGAATATCTGGCTAACCTTAAAAATGAAAAGAATATATCATTGTTTCAAATGAACGAGAGCAAGCTTAAACATAGATCCATTATGGATACGGATATTGATGATGACAAGGATATTGATGATGATGATAATAATGATGACGATAACAAGGACGGCGGTGAGTGAGGTATGGTAATAAAAAATGACGATGACAAGTTGGGTTTAGAGCCAGAACTAAGCGCACTGGTAGATAAAGATCTGGCCGTCACCGGGCGTGCCCTTAAAAAGCTCAATATCATCGCACCCGATAGATCGTACGTGCAGAAGATCGCCGAGGATTTCCTGGGCATGGCCCAAGCATACTATCAAGATGCGTTGCATTTTAAAAACAAAAAAGATCTGCTGCGCGCACTGGCTTGTGTGAACTATGCTCATGGCTGGCTCGATGCTGGAGCCAGGTTGGGGATATTTGATGTAAGCACTGATGATCGGTTGTTTACTTTGGCTGAGTAATTGTATAGTTTTGTTTGTTTGATTTTTGTTGAAGGCAATAACCAAGTAACAAATTCCAATCATCAAATAATAACCAGTCACCAATACTCAATTATTCAAACGTGAATTGATCTGCGTTTGGTGATTTTATGATTGAGTATTGAGACTTATTTGGTTATTGTTGGTTGGTGATTGGTTATTGCCATCATCATTGCCAAAATCAATTCAACACATAAAAGCATTAATAATTGATTTATTATTTGCATAACGAGTATCAATAGATCTAACAATTGGAGGATATCATTTGAGTCCATCAGAATCAAAAGTATATTTTGCCGGTTTATCCACTGAATCGGAATCAACGAACTTTCCCACCAAGATCGGGTTGTTGTTCAAGCATTTGAAACCCGAGACATTTATCTCGGACGGCGACCTGGTTGCGATCAAAATGCACTTTGGCGAGCCAGGCAGCCACGCATTTATCATGCCAATGTATGTGCAAAAGATCGTCAAGGTCGTATGCGAGCTTGGTGGAAAACCGTTCCTGACAGATACCAATACATTATACAAGGGCCCGCGGCAAAATGCCATAGACCATCTGAATACCGCCATGGGCCACGGTTTCGTGCCAGGTGTGGTGGACGCACCGGTGATCATCGCCGATGGCCTCACGGGAAAGGATTTTGCAAGGGTCAAAGTGGACCTGAAGCATATTTCGCACGCACATATCGGCAGTGCAGTGAACCTGGCCGATGTGTTTATCGCACTCTCACATCCCACGGGGCACATAGCAACCGGCTATGCCGGTGCGTTGAAGAACATAGGCATGGGCTGCGGAAACCGTGCAGGTAAACAGGCGATGCATGCCGATTTCAAACCAGAGGTGAAGGAGAAAAAATGTATCGGCTGCGGTGAATGCGCACGCTGGTGCCCGGCGGCGGCGATCGTGATCGTGAATAAAAAGGCTAGGGTGTCCCCTGATAAGTGTATCGGCTGCGGCGAGTGCGTGAGCTCGTGTAATACCGGCGCCATTTCGATCGAATGGGACACGCCCATGGAGCTTTTGCAGATGAAGATCGTGGAATATGCATATGCTGTGCTGAAAAATAAGAATAACAAGATAGGGTTCATGAATTTTTTAACCAACATAGTCCCCGACTGTGACTGTCTACCATACAGCGATACCGCCCTGGTGGGTGATATCGGTATTCTGGCGTCATGTGACCCCGTGGCGCTCGACCAGGCCACCGTGGACCTGATTAACGCACAACCGGGCAATCAGGCGTCAAGAATGGCCAAAAATGGGTTAGCCGAGAACGAGGACAAGTTTCGCGCGGTGTGGGACATCGATTATACGATACAACTAAAATATGCCGAGGAGATCGGCCTGGGGTCCAGGGCATATGATTTGAAAACAATCTGAAATATTCTCTAAAACTTTTTCCGCCACCGGTAGACGCCGTAGACAATTAATAGAATTATAAGCAGTGACATCATCGCATAGATCGGCCGCCAATTGTACTCTTTTGCTTCCGGTTCCTCACCTATTAATTGGCGTTTATTGAATTTATTGTTTTGATAATCAAGTTCGTCAAATGTTTGCTCGCTGTTGGCTTCTATTCTGAATCTGAATTCGCGACCATGATGATCGGTAAGATCATAATTTGATACATTCCAATCGAAGTCTACTGTCACTATACCATTCTCTGCCAGGTCGTATATGGTTTTGTTTTGGATCAATACATCATTAATGTACAATGATAGATTTACCTCTTCTGTATAAAGATATCTATTTTCTAATACAGCCTGGATGATGACATCGGTTCCCGATATCAGGTCGGCATTCTGGAATTTAATATTGTTTACGATTATATCTGGCTCGCGGATGGTAACACGAAATTCCTGGGTATCTTCAAGACTGGCTTTATTTTTCGAAAATATACCGATCAAGATCCTTGCAGTTTCGCCAAAGGTCACATTCTCTTCTACAGGTGATGCTACGCTGACCGTTACTGTCCTGGTTTCATCGATCTGGTTAATTTGTTGTACAAACGTCTCCAGATCATGACTGTATTTAATTTCACTTTCAGTTCCATCACCCCCATCACCCGCTTCCCAAGCCGCGGGTATTGTTACATTCCAATCATCAGGTATGTTCGAGAGTTTGATATATATCTCGTCATCCGCATTACCAAGATTTGTTATGGTAATATTGAACAATAAGGTGTCATTAATGCCAATTCCCCGGTTGAGTTCAGAATCATAATCCACCTCGAAACCGTAGGCGGGTGGTGTGAGCACGTTCAATGAAACTGTTTTGGCCATCGAGCTTGGGTCAGGGATACCAACCGGCTCTCCACGCAGTGTGATCTCATTGCGTGCATAACCACCCACAGGTATCGTGATGTCAACAGTAACCTGCACCGTGCTATATTTACCCGATATATCCAGTGGTATGGTGCTGTTGCTTAGGTGCACATACCAGCCAGGGGGTACATTTTCAGGTTTGAGCTGAATAACATTATATGTATTACCCTTATTTTGCACCTTGATCGTAAATACATTTTCATGAAGGTTAGCGGTACGTCGTTCCACCTCGCCATCACCTTCTACTGTTAGTTCGAAGGTGAAATCGGGCTCCTTGTTTAGTTCAAATGTATACCATTTGACATCGGGTTTTATCTCAATTGTTTCGGAGAATAAATATTCCATTTCCATTTCATGTTCTTCGGAAAGGTATTCTGTAGTGACCGAATAGTTCCCATAAGGTAGATAGAATTCTCCGATGAACCCATCATCGAAATACTGAACAAGCTTTGTCCCACCCGTATTCTCATTTTCAAATTGCAGGCCGGACCCCGTATAACGACTGTCCAGGTCGTGTATCTCATTTAACTCGGAATCGCGATAGAACACATTGCCCTCTACCAACCGACCATCATATACCGATATATTGTATTCATATTGCTCGATATGTTCAATAAAGAATTGGTCCAAATTACAATAGGCAAATTGAGTGTTTGATAATGGTTTGTATGCATGGACAGTGTACTCGCCAGGAGCAAGATATACTTCAAACTTACCGCTGGCCGGGTCGGTTACGACTCTTATGGTCTTATCTATTTCTGTATCGAGGTCGGATTGGTCATCGACTCCGGCAAATGGTTCGGTAAAGACCTTTTTTAGGATCTCTATTTGCACATCACCCTGAGTTACATCGGAAATGGATTCGTAACTATAATTCTTGTTCGAATCAAAGTATGTGAACCCAAACACGCGAACCTTCTTCGGGTCTTCAAATATATCAAAGAACGTTGTTTCGTATGATACATTAAATGTATCTGTTATGGGTATCTCCAAGAATTTCTCGTTTTCAATGGTAACGGAATATATACCCGGCAATACGAACTTACTGAACCTGCCACTGGCATTAGAGATCAATGTAAAATCCATTGGGCCGGTGAAATGTATGGGTACATTCACATCCAATTCTTCATCGTCACCTAGTTGGTTTTCATTCTGATCGTAAAATATCTTGCCCGAGAGTTTGAAATATTTGATCAGTGGTATATCCAAATCAAGTTCATATTCTTCCAACCCTATCTCAAAATTGTATTCCGAGATATATCTGATCGTTCTAAACCCGGCGATCTCCTGGGATGTTTTTTGCAACGTGTCATTGATCAATATGGTATAATTTCTACCCGGCATTAGTTCCATGTTCAAAATTCCGTTAACAATATAAACTCGCAAGCTCCCGCCGGTTGATTCAAGAATGGTCACATTCAGTCCATCGGGACGTTCCTCATTGGTTGTGAAATTGCCCGAAGCGTCCTTGTCAACATAGCCTTTCAGAGAGAATTGAGTGGATTTGCGAAGAGTGATTTTAAATTCCGAGTTCGTTTCTGTGAAATTGATCAAACCGATGAAGATATAATTCGTCGAATCCCCGTCAATTGTAGATGACGGTTTTGTAAATTTTGCCACCAACGTTATTTCCATAGGTGAAAAATGCCCCTGGAAATATGTGCCATTGAGCTTGAAGAACGATTGGTTAATTTGTTCACCGTTCTCTGAATATATCTCAAGTTCTACATTTTTCAAGTCAGATATATTTAATGGAGAATCATCCGTATCAAATGAGATATTTACGAATAATGTTTTTATAAGCCCAATATTTTCTTCCACCTGTATTTGTGGATTATTGAATGGTACGGAAAATAGTTGATCATATCCGTAAGTTGCAATGGAATTGGATTCATAATATATATTAATAGAATATTCACCGGGCATGAGTTCTATATTATAAGCTCCATTTGCGTCTGATATAATCGTTTTATTGAATGATGCAGTATTTGTAGTATTGGCATTCATATTCATTGGCATTGGAGCCAATAACGTGAATTCTATCGGTACATTGGGTATTGTAGTATTTATATCAAATATTCCCGACCTATTGCGATCATACCAGGTGTGACCGGAGATCGTGGTATTTACCGGAACCAAAGAAAAGTCTCTAACTAAACTTGAAAGGATCGGTGCGTATGCCCTATCAAGCGGCATGTCTGCGTAGAGTTTATCTTCAGTGTTGGTCGTCTCAAGTGTTTTGAAGCGCGGGTCATCAAGTTCTATGGAGTTGTTCCCGGGTGGAAGGTAAACTAAATAATATCCGTTTTTATCAGTTGTAGCATAAATGGTTATATTCTTATGGACGAATTTGAATTTTGTCCCAACCACCAGTTCGTTTTCCGGACCCGAGAGGTCATATGGATAATACGTTAATTGTGAATTAATAAATTCCGGGCTGGATTCTCCCACGTATGATGAGCCGGATTCGTTCTCTAAGGAGAAGTTGCCATCCCCGTTGTGATCCCAATATACATAACCATTTAATATCGACGCTTCATGAATGTAAATATCTTTTGTGATCCGTGGCAAGTCTGAACTATCGCGTGACCTTGCCGAATTACCGTTAGTATCTCCACCCTCAAATGGCTCTGAACCAGAGTTTTTGATAATGTCTTCCACATCTTCCATTAATAATGAACTGGTATTATGGTATAGATAAGTTGTATTCTCTGTGCTAACATATAAGACTTCGATACGATATTTCCGATAGGGAATAAATACCCGATATTGACCTTCGCTGTTTGTCGGAGTATACAGTGCGATCTCAGAGCCTTTGTCATCATCACCATCATCGTCATCCGTGAAAATAAACTTAAGATTTACATGCGATTCAGGGTGGGCAATGCGCCTGGTTACCGTACCGTTGATCCAGAACCCATCCTCAAGTTCCAAAGTTAGATCCACTTGTGAGATATTTTTTACATTCAAGTTTGAAACATGGACATAGTCCTTAAAATTCTCTGAATAATGGATGTATACCGAATAATTTCCTATAGTAATATTTCCACCAAACACACCCAACCCATCAGCCACAAGTACCGTGCTGAAGGCAGTTCGATCGTTGTTGAATAATTCTACATGTGCATTGGGTACAATATCATTGGCGTCAATTCCATTTTTATTTAGATCATTATACACAATTCCCTTGACAGGCACCAGCGGCATCAGATCGATTTCAATTGTCTGGTTCTCATTCGTCTCAAGGGTAATATTCTTTTCGAAATATCTGATTTTCGGCTCGGAAACCGATAAAATGTATTTGCCAGGTAATAATTCGGAAAATGAATAGGCCTTACTATTTTCCAGGTCGAAGTTCATGACGGTCCCGTTTGTAAGATCATGTAACTTAATCGTGACATTCTTGGGTAAATAGCCGGTATCATTCGTGTAAGTGGCATTACCTAGGAGTACTGCTGGTTTGATCGCAAAGTCCGATTCAACATCCTGCATCACACCGGTCTCCTCATTTCTTGTAAACACGATGGCATTTGGAGATTCGATCATGTGACCATTGATAAGTGCAAATAGCTGGTATTCACCAGGCACTACTTCGGCAAATTCAAAGGTGCCATCACTATCGGGGTCGTTTACAATATCGAGTTTGTAGTTCAGGTTATATTTCTTTATTGTTGAATTAAGATATAAAGTAGTTTTCTCGGGTATTTTATCTTCACCTGGGTTATAATTATCATCGTTAGTTAATTCCAAATATAATCTGCCGCTCACCGAGTTCACTGGTATTTTGATGTCTTCGGTTATGATGTAATTACTGGTCCGGCGCATGGCCTGTGCATCCGTGATCTCTAAATATGATCTATTTAGCTCGGTTTGCTCTGATAATTGCATCCGATAGCCCAACGATTCTTCTTCATTTTCCGGGAATCCGTCTTTACTCGCCTTTATCTCAACATAACCGAACGGGACCGTTAAGTTATAATTACCGAACTCATCCGTAAACACAGTGTCATGAGGTATTCCGTAATCATCCCGGACAGTTACACGAATGCCGGAAAGAGGTATTTGCGACTCCGAATCGGTTAGTACTTGCCCCTTCACGATCGCACCATCATAATACTTCAAGAAATAAACGCCGCCCGTTGGGTAGCTGACACTCCATGTACCTCCCTCGCCGCGGTCGTCCACCTCACCATTTTTATCGTTATCTTTTCCGTCATCCTCGATTATCTGTATCTTTCTTATTGCATCTATCTCGTTCATTGCGACCCAGCCTTTATCGTTGCCCGTGATTTGTTTAAGCTCGGTCTCGTTATGCGGCGTCCAGTAACCAGTACGATAAACCAATCGGAAATGTGTCATGTTCCAACCCTGCATTGGTTGACTATTGGAGAGACTGCCAAAAAGCTGGGGCACTACCTGCAATTCATCATTGGGTTGCTCGGGAAAGAGATCTTTATATGAATAACCAATGTAACATTTATAGAACATACTATTGTAAAAATCATCAGTGTATTTGATCTGGTAATTTTTGATCCGGACATTATTTCCGCCATGTGTATCGACCAGATCGAACAGATCGATCTCGTCCGGTAATTTTTCAGTTGGGATAGGAGTATCCGAATACAATCGCCAATCATCTTCTGTGTTATCACGGACTTCTACTTTCGCGTAATATTTAAGGTAATCGGCAATATCTTTATCTGCTAATTTCATGGGCGCGTAGAATATACCTGTATTCTGTGCGCTGAACGGGAACAAGCGCGTGTCAACTGCAAAGTATCTGATGGATTTGCCCGTTTCGACCTCAATATCGTGCAGTAGATCCACCACACGTTCCTTGCCAAGGCTCTCGAGCATATGTCGTATTGCAGCATACTTGGCATTCTTCAGTTGTAGGTCATCAAAGTTACCATACTTCTCGGGGTGCGATCTCACCTCTTTTACCAATGCATTCTGATCGGATTCGCTTGTGGTTTTAAGTTCTATTTTATACAATTTCACGAGTTTGTCATAATGTGGATGCTCGGTTTGATTACCCGAGTCCAAATGCTTAATAATAATTTCTTTAACTTCCGGGCTGAACTCGTATCTCGGTTTTTCTTTGAAATCACCCTCCAAAATGCGTGTGGCAAATAATGATATTGCCTGTGTTTCGTTCGTTGCTCCGATGAACGAACCTGCTAACTGGTAACCGGCCTGGAAATTGTCGGCAACAGTGGGATGTTCACCTAGATATAAACACCAAAAACCATAGTCCCACCAACTTATAAATGCCGGCCGTTCCTCAACTAAAAGCTCATTATCCTGTTCCGATAACCAATCCATGCCTGCCTGCCAGTATTCTGACGGGAATGAATGGCCAAAAGCCCCAAACGTCTTACCTGCGGGGTCTAAGTCACTCTTTTTCTCATAAGGTATTCCCGCATCAATACCAAACATGATATTTGGTGTGAACACCAAAAATACTAAAAACAAAGCAATGGAAACATGTCGAAGGTCTAATTTTAAACTCGTATACTTGCTTTTGTATGAAAGGAAGATTATTATGGGAACAAAAACTAGTGCGATGAGCATCAAATTGAAATAAAATTGTTCCCAAGGTAGTTTACTCCACACTATCGTTGCTCCATTGAATGTAATATCGATCAGAATATCAAATGAATACCAGACCCATAATACAATGTATGATACATAGATCAAGATACCAACATAGAAATTATACCTTAACATTATCCAGGCAGTAAAGATCGCAATGAATATCCCTAATAATGCAAGGGCAAGAACGGTTTGGAAAAACGCGTAGTTTCCTTCTTCTAGATATAACCACCAATAAGACAGTGTCAATACCAGTAAAGTTAGAATCCCGATATATAAATATACAAACCTTATCTCCAGCTTTTTAAACACCCTCAAGGTGGGGTCTAGACTTTCTATGATATTCCAAGTAACCCAACCGCTTAAAATTGCAAATACGGGCGTGGCATTGAACATGAACCGGACCGCTGACATCGCCATGTAGATTGCCAATGTGCACCAGACAATAATGATAAAGAAATCCATTTTCCAATGTTTGGGAATTTGCATAGCCGCTAAGATCAGACCTATTAGTGTTAAATAGAAGGTCACTGGGCCATACGAAATTGCAAGTCGGCTGGAATCGGGCGCCTGAGCCTCTGCAATTGTTGAATACAATTTACTTTTAATGAAATACCCGCCGCCTGTAAATAGTGTATCCACCAAGGTTGGCTGAAAATATGACAGGATCGCCACTACACCTCCAATAATGATCGCAAACCCGGGTATTACAATGATCCATGGTAGGTCACGTGTCGGTACGAAAGCTAATCCAATTATTATGAATGCCATCATTAAATACAGAGGTTCCATCCAGGTGCCGATATTGAATAATGCATACCAAGGTAATGATATGCCTAGACCAACTGCAAATGCGAGATACATACAGACAAATATCCCCAATGAATC
>JAEHCK010000019.1 GCA_020696345.1 Thermoplasmata archaeon
GCCATGCCTTTTCCTCAACGCTCACCACATAGGCTCTTTACCTATGCAGCTTGAGGTGATTTGAAGCCTGCTCCTGTAAGCCAGCTCCGAGGGACCTACCCTCATCTCTTGTGCAGCTTCGTGGCACACGAATTCTTACCCAGTCAAAAGTTCTGATCACTTTTCCTTTGGGTTTCCAATAGACGTCATAAAAAAAATGGTGAATAGTGTAATATGGGTAAAAGGTGCTTGATTGTTGTTTGGGGAGGTTTGAGGTGAGAGTATGCTCATCCCTAGGGATGTGGAACGATGTTTGTTTGATTTAAAGTGTGGGATTAGAGTAGATTAAATATTGCTCTGCTTGCTTGAGGTTAGAGGGTTTGCATAATTACTGCAACCCACATCCCACAAGTGGTTTAAATTATTAATGATTTATAACGTCCACATCCCAAATCCCTAATTATTTAATAATTAATTCAATTTGTTTACTAAGCCTTTTGGATCAGGCCAAAACCACATCTGCCATCAACTTTTATAATTAAGGGACTCTTAAAATGTAAATGGCGAACAAATCGTTTCTCCACAGAGACAGGTAACTTTTCGAGCCAAGACCAGTCAATGAAATCGGTTTCTGAGCCGTATGTTAAGGTAAGATATGGTATTCCCAATGATGTTACATTGTGGAAGAAATGTGACCCGTGAGACGGGTCTACCCTGATATCTTCAATTGGAGTTTCAACTATTGTTCTCGCACCAGAGATCTGGTCCCAAGTAACTGGGATCCCTAACCATCTATCATTACTTCCCCATCTACCTGGACCTATAAGAATATACGGTTCATTATTTAACTTGGCATTGATCTCACCGATCTCATTAGCAATGTCCACGGTATGAAGTCGGTCAAAGGTGTTTTTAGTGACGAATACAACATCTTTAATATTTTCAACGATCCCATTCCCCAGTGCTTTTGATGAGAATGCAAGGATCTTTTTTTTATTGAGATTTTTATTTATGTCAATATGTTTATGTTCACGAATAGAGATCAAAGGCCTGATCTGGAGTAAATAAAAATCGAATTTTTTATCTTTCCCGACCGATGCCGCAAATTCCATCTCCACTGCACAGCCCATACCACGTTCGCTAATTTCTAAAAGTTCTTTTATAATTTTAGCTAGAGGATAAGTTTCATATTTTAGAATGGGTCCAAAAGTAATTACCTTATTACCTTCGAAATCCGAACCGTCTCTGAACCTATCATCCACGGGGTCATAAACACTGGCAAGATCATCTAAAGTATTATCCTTTTCAGCTTTCGAGATATCTAAGGATATTAAAGTTGCATCTTCACCTTTTGACAGGTCAAAATTTTGCTTCGATAGATCCAAGGCGTAAAACTTCCTTTGGGATTTTTCTAGAATATCCCCAGAAGTAGCGAAACCCGGTATTGCATTTGGATGTAATGGCGAAAATGTGAGCACCTGCTCACCATCCACCACGATCTTACCCAGACCAAGTGCCACACTCGAAATAGGCTCACCCCTTTTGATCGGCGGTAACGGGTAGAAATTACGCGACTGGGCCACACCTGCGAATATAGGATAAAACCGGTTGCCAAATTGATTGCCCACAAGTTTCTGGATCACCACACCCATCTTTTCTTCCTCGGCCTTGTGCAGGGTCGCCTGGATATACGCCTTAGCCGATTGGAAAAACGCTGAGGCATAGACAAGCTTTACGGCCTCGGTGAGCTGTTTGAGTCTTGTTTTTGCACTTTTATGATTGTTTGGTAAAAGATATGTATCGTAGATCCCGGCAAAGGGCTGGTTATGCGAATCCTCCAGGAGGCTTGAAGAGCGCACAGCTATTGGCATTTTTACATGAGCAAGGTACTTTTTCAAGGCCTCAATTAATTCATCCGACAATTTCGACTCCATGAAGAGTAAGGCTATCTCATTGTCAGGAATATTAGTGTCGATTACCTCATCAAGTGCATTATCAATTATGAATTTTTCAAATGCTCGAGTTCCAATTATTAATGTTTCGGGGATCCGTATCTTATATTCGGGGAAATGTCTTGCAATATGACTCTTTTGTAAAAGAACATTTAAAAATGCTATACCACGACCTTTGCCTCCCAACGAACCGTTGCCAAAACGCGTGATAGTATCCTCAAACTCAAATTTCTGTTGTTGGAAATCGGTGATCACTCCCACCTGTTTTTTCCTACTGGTTTCTCGGAACATATCTATAAGAAACACCCTAACCTCCTTGAACCCTTTGAAATCCGCTATTCTTTTTATTTTTAATTTCAGTGCAAGTTCGAACTCACCACGCGCTATCAGCCACCTGGAGAAATGATTGTTTTCGGCATGGTACCGCAGCGAATCATCGGGGACGGTATTTATTAGTTGAATAAACTCGGTCATGTCTGCAGCCCGACCAAACTCACGGCCATCCGGCATGCGAAATACAAACTTGCCGAACCCGAGGTCTTTTTTCATGAATTTTCGCAGATCGTAAAGTAGCTTTTTCGAGTTCTTATCTAAAAATGGTATATTCAATGTTTCTGCCTTTTTCCGATGTTCAGAATGTGATGACTGCATGATCACAGGGATCTCTTTGTCAATTAGCTCAACGAATTTAAACCCGGCATTCTGATCGCTCTTACCATCTTTTGAAAACGTAACATCGGTAAAAATACCGAATATATGGTCACTATATTTCTCATAAAGCTCGATCGCTTCTTCAAATGTTTCGGCTAGCAATATCTTTGGTCTTGCCCTTCTTCTAAGTAGTTTCTCGTGCTCGTTCAGCCCTTGAGCTATCAAGTCGCGTGTCTGCTGCATGACCTCTTTGTATATGAGGGGTAAGAATATTGAGTAATAGCGAGACGAGTTCTCTATGACCAGTATCACTTGTATTATACCCTTTTTCGTATCCTGTTCTACATTTATCAGATCCTCAAAATATTTGATGATAGCAAGAAACAGCGATGAATCGCCAGTCCAAATAAACACCTTGTCGATGCCCTCATGTTTCTCCTGTACGTGATAACGCTGGAGATCTACGATGTCGGTAATTAAAAGCACAACCGGAGTTTCGGGCTGTAGTTCCTTAACCTTTTTTCCGAACTCGATGGGGTCCAAATCGATAATATGTGTCATGGTAATTATCAGATCGTATTGTCTTGCCGAAAGCTCTTTAAAAGCATCATTAGCAGATGATACCCTGGTTATCCGCGGTGGTGAGGTTAATTCAAGATCACGATATTCTCCAAATATTTGTTCAGAGAGACCGCCATCTTCTTCTAAAGTAAATGCATCGTATAAACTGGATACGAGAAGTATTTCCCTAATTTTGGATCTCATCAGGTCGTGATAGCCATGAAAACGTGATTCATAATCTACATTAAAAGCTTCATTGTCATTAGATTGTGTCACTGAATTCTCATTTGAAGACGTGTTATCAGTCATATAATAGTAAATCTATATTCTTCTATTTATTAATTATTAACTGCAAAGTTGGGTTTTGATTCGGATGTTCTATATTTCGATTAATTTTTAGGATGTTGGACGTTACGATCTATTATTAGGATGTTTGATTTATTTACGTTAAATCATTTATGCATCCCGATATCTCAGTATCATTTAGAACATCCCGCCATCCCAGCGATATATAGAACATCCCGCCATCTCAACGATATATAGAACATCCCGCCATCTCAACGATATATAGAACATCCCGCCATCTCAACGATATATACAACATCCTGAAATTCCTATCTCATATCCAACATCCCACTATCCAACTTACTCTGAGTACCTTCATAGATCAATTTTTTGATCCCAAATTGTTCGATCAAAATAACCAGAAGGATCTCCTGAAACTTATCTTCCAGATCAAGTTTCACTTCATATGCGGGCTCATTCTTTGGGATTTTAAACCCTGATTTTAACAATATCTTCCTAGCATCAGCGCTTCTTTCCCGGTCAACTGGAGGAGCGTTAATATCTCCAGTGAAACCGCACTTGGCAAGCTCTTTTCGAAATATTGGTCGATGGAATAGTCTACCAAGAACATAAATTGCTACCAAGATCTGCTCTCTTGTGGTTAGATCAGGGTCAGATATATTCTCGCCAATGGATTCATAAATATCTTTTTTGTGTGGTATTGCCTTGTAATATACTTTCGAAGGGGGCAGGTCACGTTCACGCACGTATCCGAAATCTTCCATAGCCTGTAGATATCCAGTAACAACCAGTTTATGATATTTATGTCCAGCTGTCCGAAGTTCGCGGGTGATCCCACTGATGGATCTAGGATCATTTTTAATAAGATCCAATATCACTTCACCTAATGTTTTTTCAAGAGGTAGCATATCTTCACGTCATCTAATAATCTATGAAATTTCACTAAATATGGTTGCAATAATCCTTGAAAGAGAAAAATATTGCGCCAGGGGGCTTGCATTACCCGTTTTAGATATCAACTAGGTAAACAACTCGGTAATATATAATCCTTTTGGGTAACCAACCCGGTTCAGAAACAGCTATAAATACAAACCGCAATAACCTTTCCATCCCCTTATTTTTTACGGTCAACAAAGGGATGCATATATGAGCCTACTTCATAATCTTACTTAGAGAGAGGTATCTATCATGATGAGAGCAAAAGACTTGGGTATCAGACCCAAATTACACGATGGTGATGGAACACCACAAAACAATACCAACATTGACACTAGTTTAAATGCAGATTCTACAGATGTCGCGTTATTTGTACGTACCTCGGGAGAAGAAATACAGAAATGGGATAAATCACGGATATTCGAGACCTTAATGCGTGAAACCGATATTCATGAAGATGCGGCTAGGATCATTGCTATGGAAGTAGAGAAACTTATATCAAATCTAAATATTGAAATATTAACTGCACCATTGATCAGAGAATTAACTAATGCTAAACTGGTGGAATATGGTCTGGAACGTATCCGCCGTCAGCATACACGATTAGGTGTACCATTATACGATGTAAGAAATATGATATTGAATGCTAATAAAGAAAATGCCAATGTACCGCACGGTCCCGAAGCCACCAATATGCGCTTGGCCGAGCAGATCAAGAAGGATTTTGCATTAATACAAATATTTCCCCATGATATAGCAGATGCACATATGCGCGGTGACATTCATTTACACGATCTGGGCATGATCGACAGGCCTTACTGCAGCGGACAATCATTAGAATATGTAAAAAAATTCGGTCTCTCTTTGCCAAACGCGTTATCAATTGCAAAACCCGCCAAACATCCCGAAGTACTTATAGAACAGATCATAAAATTCTCAGCCGCACTACAGGGTCACTTTGCAGGTGCAATAGGCTGGGATGCGTTCAATCTATTTCTTGCACCATACTTAGTAGGTGTAGATGATGTAAGAATGAAACAACTGGCACAGATCCTCATCTTCGAATTTGCCCAGCAAGCAGTGGCTCGTGGCGGGCAAAGTATCTTTTCCGATCTTAACATATATTGGGAGGTCCCGAAACATTTTCGCGATGTTCCTGCAATAGGCCCGGAAGGCAAGTTCACCGGGAACAATTATGAAGACTATCTTGAAGAATCGCAGAAATTTGCAAATGCATTATTCACCGTGTACGGCGAGGGCGACGCCCAAGGCCGGCCGTTCTTCTTTCCAAAGCCTAATGTACATATAACCGAACGGTTCTTCAGCAGCCAGGACCATGAGGATTTCCTTTACAAGATCTCGGATATCGCATCCCGCATGGGAAATACATATTATGTGTTCGACCGTGGCGATACCGCTAAGATAAGCGAATGCTGTCGTCTTTCATTTAAACTTGATGAGAGCGACCTTCTGGATGCCAAAGAGCCTTGGAAAATGCGGTACTCTGCCATGCAGAATGTAACCATAAATCTACCGCGAATAGCATATGCCGCCAATGGTGACGATGCACGGTTATACGAACTTATCGAAGAACGTATCAAAATGGCTGCAACTGCGCATCTCAAGAAGAAAGAGTTTATCTCAAAACTGATAGGAATGGGCAAGAATGGTCCCCTGTCATTATTGGCAATGGATCAGGATGGTGAGCCGTACTATCGTTTAAAACGCGCAACATTTCTGATAGGTATGCTGGGATTGAACGAGATGGTCCAATTTCACAGTGGTCAGCAGCTGCATGAGTCTACAGAGGCTCTTAAACTGGGTTTGAGAATTATTGCATATATGCACAAATTTGGAAATGAGATAGGTAAAGAATACGGCATCCACATGCCACTGGAGCAGACCCCGGCAGAATCCACTGCATATCGCATGGCCAAACTTGATATGCGCGATTATCCCCTGGAAACACCTATTGTAGTTAAGGGGTTCAAAGATACGGGCGAGATCTATTATACAAACTCGACATACTTGAACATATCGGAACCGATCAATTCCATCCAGCGAGTGAAAAAAGAAGGATTGTATCATAATTTAATAGAAGCTGGTGCGTTATCACATGTCTGGCTTGGAGAATCACAACCTGACCCGAGCGGGCTGGCTAATTTCGTTACTAAAACATTCAAAAATACTCAGAATGCACAGATCGCATTCAGTCCTGAGTTTACCTCCTGCATCTCATGTCAACGCGTATCCCGTGGGCTGCATGAGGAATGTCCATACTGCAGCTCGGGTTTGGTTGAAGGTATAACGCGAGTCACTGGGTTCTTTTCAAAAACCAGTAGCTGGAATAAAGGTAAATTAGGAGAATTAAAAGAACGCTATAAGGTGGCATCATTGGCCGCTTAATATATAAGGAGGCATTAAAGATGGGAGCTTATGTAAAATTGTTTTTTCAGGAAGATTGTATCCGGTGTCCACCGGCAAAAAATGTTTGTAATATATTGATCGAAAAGGATTTGGATGTAAAGCTATATGATATCAGCACGATCGATGGTATGACCGAAGCGGCCTTTCATGAAGTTATATCCACACCAACAACGATAATAGTTGACGACGATGATAACGAGTTAGAATCCTGGCGCGGTGATGCGCCAACGATTGAAGAACTGGAAAATTCGTTGATCAGTTACATGAAAGTTTAGATATCTTTTCGCAAATGTCTAAATATAATGAAACTCATATTATAAATGTAAATAATACTTTCATTATCAAGTTGAAAGTGAATGCATATGAAAAAAAATGCATATCGGGGGCACGTTTGTCCTAATTGCGGGGCATCGGATTTCGTGGAGGTCGGTTCATTTTACATTCAATGTAATTCATGTAAAGTTTTGATCGATCGTATCGGTAATAAATTGCACGCAATTAAGTGTCCACTCTGCGACTCAAATGAACTGACAGTGTTACCCAGTGGTAATCTTCTATGTCTAGGCTGTAATAATTCTTTCGTTGCTGGCAAGAATGATGGCAGTAATAGAATTAATTTATGATGATAAGTCTAAAGAGTCGAGGGTCGAGAGTCCAAAGAGTCAAACGAGTTACCGATGGGCAGTAGCAGTGATGAGTTATTGATTGACAGAAACCTTGATTCATTGTTGATTGATAGAAGCCGGTTTCTGTTCAACATCAACTCAACCAGGCTTCTGTTCAGCGTCAACTCAACCTGGTTTCTATTCAACCTCAACTCAGCTTGGCTTCTGTTCAGTATTAATTAAGCCTGGTTTCTGTTCAGCATAAATTAATTTCCGCCACTGTCCGGCTTTTTCGAGACCTGGCTAATTATAATTTGGACCAATTGCGCCGCAAGTGCTGCAGTATTCCCGTTATCATACCTGGGCGATACCTCCACTATATCTGCACCTATTAGATAAGGTGCTAGACTTTCTATACCTGCTCGTACCTGCCATGGAGTAAGCCCGAAAAATTCAGGGTTACCCACACCGGGGGCGTACGAAGGGTCGAAAACATCCATATCAATAGATAAGTATATTGATCTCTTATCCAAATATTCAATGGTCTCATGAATGATCTTTTCCATGCCAATAGTATTTATCGTGTCGGCATCATAAAATTGTAGTTTCATATCCTTTGCAGTTTCAGCCTCCTCCACAGAGTACGAACGGGTTCCTATACTTACTACATTCTCCACCCCTAATTGATCCACGATTCGTCTTGTAACACAGGCATGGCTGAATCGTTCATCCAAATAGCTATCACGGAAATCCAAATGCGCATCGAAAAGGACAACTCCAATATCTTTATTGATGTTGTTCCGATATTCTAAGTACGATCTTACTACTGGTACACTGATGGAATGTTCCCCACCCAATGTAATTAAAAACTTGTTACTTTTGATGATATCTTGAATGGTCTCCGGGATGGTTTGGATCAACTCGGATATATTAGAGAACTTTTTTGTATCACCCATATCATATAATTTTATGTTTTCGATGTTGAAATCATATCTGGGCAAATATGTTTCAAAATTGTAGCTTTCTTTCCGGATCACCATGGGCGCCCGAGCCGAACCGGCACGGTGTGAACTTGTCCCATCAAAGGGTACTCCGATAAGTACTATTTGCGCATCCTCTAAATTTGTTACTGCATCGGCAAAGAGTAAATTATTCTCACCCATGGTTGACACCTGTTAATTCATTGAGAATTTATAATGATCATTTAAAATTTATTGTTAATAGGATTTCTAAATTAATCAAAATTCTATACACGCGTGATCATTTTTCGACCAAGGGCCTCCATATAATGTATCTCTTTTCCGGGTTCAAGGTCATCTTTAAAATCATCGGGAATCGGAACATTAAATGTTTCATATGTCTCCAGGTCCATGAGCTGAACTTCATTACCCATGATCGCGATCACTTGTGCATTACGCTTGTCGATTATGGGCACCTGTACTTTATGTGTAACCGGATGCACCGTACTTCTTTTGCGTCCGTCAAATATTCCTATGGCAACGATCCTAGCTTTGGCTTCACCATGTTTCCCTGGTTTTGATGTGGAATATTCGACGATCTTGCATGGCTCATCATCAATTATGATGTATCTGTTGATCTTTAGAGTTCTAACCTCGGCAGTAGTCTTCGACATGTTCAATCCCAGTCACCTAATGACTGTTCTGATAATTATATATTATTATTATTGTAGGATTGTAATCGAAATTAGATATCGAGGGGTAGTGGCAGTGATGAGGTATTGACGGATAGTAGCAATGATGAGCTATTGATTTACAGATACCTGGATGAATTAGCGAATAATTGAAACCTAGTTTTAAAGACAAATCCTGGAATCGACATAGCATCAACCCAGCACGGTATCTGTTCAGCACCAACCCAGCACGGTATCTGTTCATCATAAATTAAGCTCGATTACCCTTCAAACTTCGATGAATTCCACTTCTTCTTCACGAACTTCCATATACTCATCACCGAACCCCACACCATCCTCAGGTTCGATCCCGGGTTTTTTCACGATCAGCCCGCTCAGCCAATCATTATATTTATATAACAAGATCAAGACTGCGATCCATTGTATCAATAATAACGCCACGCCCGTTGACCCCGCCATCCACCACATCTCAACATCGGGAGAATAGAGGGTCTGGGCAAAGTACCACGCAAATAATACCAACGCCTGTATCGGGAACAGGAATTTGATAACCAAAGACCACCACCGGCCGATGTAAATATCATTCCATCGTGTATTTATAACGTCAGCCCTGAACTTGTCCGGGCTGTGCCACCATGAATGAATAGAGAGCCGGTCCTCGCCGTATTTCCAGATCGCCACCGCCACGAACAGACCGCTGAGAATTAAACCAAGACCCCAGACATGATCCTGCATATCCAAAAACGCTGGTGTGGCCATGCCATTTATGGTCATGAAAATTATCGCCGATGGAATGCCGCCCAGAAATGTTGCCGTGGCCACTACTTTGATCGATTTTTTCCTGGTCCAGCCATGGTCCATAAAGTTCCGAGTGGCTGATTCAAACCCGGCAATCAATGAGGTCAATGCTGCAAACGACATGGCCAAAAAGAAAATAATTGCGATAAGGACTCCACCGGGCATGGTGGTGAATAGATTGGTCAAATGTATGAATGTGATCCCTGTGCCGCTCGAGGCCAATGTTTCGTTGGCACTGGACACGGAGATCGATAATCCGAAAAGCGTGCAGATGACCGCAATACCGGCAATTAGCGAGGCAGAGCTGTCGCCGAGACCGGTTAAAAACGAATTTAGCGCAGTATCCTCGCGTTTCTTCATGTAGCAGCCATACGTGATCGCCATGCCCATGCCGGCACTGCATGACCAGGCGGACTGGGCCAGTGCACGTACCCACGTCTCACCGCGGCCAAGATATTCCATTTTTGGTACGAACAAGAACCGCAGTCCGTTGAACGCACCCGGTAATGTGAGTGACCAGATCGCAATAAAGATCAGGAAGAAGAACAGAATTGGCAGTAGGATGCGATTGGTCTTTTCGATCCCGGCGATGACACCGCGATAAACTACAAAGAAACCCACGCCGATAGCAATGAACTGGAACAGCACGATCTGTCCTGGTGAGCTAATAAAACTGTTCCAGAGAGCGGCGGTATCTGTCCCTGGGCTTAATCCACCGGAAACTGCCACTGTGAAATATTTTATTGTCCAGCCCATGACCACCGCATAGTAGAAATTTATCACCACGGCCACAAAGATCATCCATGCACCCATCCAGGCATATTTATTTCCCGCTATGTACTTGAACGAGCCGATTGTACCCAATCTAGTCTTTTTTCCAATGGAAAATTCGGCGATCAACAGAGGTATGGACCATGTGAACAAGAAGATCACATAAGCGATGAGAAATGCACCGCCGCCGTTCAATGCGGTCTCTTTAGGAAAGCGCCAGATATTGCCCGTGCCTATGGCTGCACCGAGGGCTGCAAAGATCAAGCCCCAGCGACTCGAAAATACCTCTGGCTTTGCCTTCACGCCTGATTTGGTCATTAGAAAACCTTGGGTTAAATAGAATTAATATCCGCTAATTTCTCCTATGCGGCCTGTTCTTGTCTCTTCAATTTCTTCGAAATAATATTCATGCAGCTTCCGCTGTTCGGCTCTCATGGCTATTCGAGAAGTATATAAAAAACCGCCCCAGAAAAAGCCCATGATAATGATCATCATAATTATCATTGCCACCAACTCGGAGGTAGTTGCATAGCTCTCCGAGGATGGCTTGATATATAACTTGAACTGGTGCGCTAGATCGGGACTGCTTACTAATATACCCTCGCCTTCCACTACAATGAAATATTGTACTACACTGTCTGGAGCCAGTATGGGTATCTCTGCCGAGTATATATTTTGGTATTCGGCACTGTTTTTCATCGGGATAATTTCATAGTTACCATTATTAACACTATAATATAATTTCACCTCAAGAGCGGATATCTTTGGAATGCCTTTAACTCTCGCAACTATTTGAGATGGCGCCTCATCGGTCTGGTTGCCGATGTGATCGTGAGTGATCTGTATTCGCGAACCCAACTCTAAGTTCGCTGAGATACCAGTTAGATATAGCGGCAGCTTCACATTATTTTCTAAGATTGGTAGTAGTGTACTAGGCTCTGGACGATACTCTTCGCTCAATTCTACCGTAAAGGCAAGCGCTTGTGACACCGAATAGATCCAATCTATTGCATCACCATTGGTTTGATAAAGGTCATACCCCTGCCGTGCTTCATAGCCGGTCATGCTTGACATCTGTTCGGCAACGCGCTCGAAAACCGCATTGTCCGGCGTTGGGTTGCTGGTGTAGCCCCAAGGGTAAAGTATCATCTCGATACCGGAATGGTAGTCCATGTAAACAGAGAAATTATGCTCTAACACGAGGTCGCGCATAGCCCGTGTCTCCAACTCGGAAAATGGTTCCGAACCCGCATATGTGGAGCTTCGCTGGAGGTATGCTGACGAACCCTCTGGGTCACCCCATTCCATATCATAGTTACGATTCAGATCGGTCCCGTAAGAGGTCGGGTATATCTTTGGATCTAGCGGTCCGGGCGTTACTTCCGAGATATAATTGGGTGATCGGTTCTTGCGCCAGCCTTCGGTATTTAACGTATATTCGGTCCCGTCCGGGTTAAGCATAGGCACAACCCAGATCTCGTGGGTATCCACCAACCAAGTTATGCGTGGATCTTTTCCATAACCTTCGGTTATTGTCTCAATTATGAATATGGCCATCTCGTTTGCGATGAGTTCGTTGCCGTGATGGGCACCTACGAACAGTACCTCCACCTCATCGTCTTCATTAATTTGTGGATTATCAGATATCTTGACCGTCCAGATCGTCCTGCCCTCGTAAGTGGTGCCGCGGTTGTTGTAGAGTTTAACAAATTGGTGATATTGTGTTTCAAATCCTTGCAGGATTGTCCCTAATTCATCATACGATGTATAATGGTCCCGGTCATCATAGATGGACCCAGTTGTTGTAAATTGGGCATCATGGTTGCTTTGAACACTGCTTCCGCTAGACCCGCACAGTAAGAATAATAAGAACGTTGATAGAATAAATAATGAAACAAAACGTCTCAATAAATCACATTTTAGGGTATTTCTCCCAACATCTATAACTTTTATGTTTAACCATTCATCGTTCAATCATTGATATCTAGAAGCATTGCTTAATTATTGATATTAGAACCATTAATTGATAAAAGGTTCTATTCATTTTAAAATGACCTATGTTTCTGTAATTTATAAATTGATCAATGGTTATTCTAAGCAAAAACTGATCAATGTTTCTCAATGCAAAAAAATATCAATGCTTCTATCCTACAATAGCTGATCAATGATTATACTGGTTTCGCAGGTTTTGCTACCGCTGCTAGTGCACTTTTAGTTGTTGGTGCGGCCGGTGCTGCTGCTGCAGGTGCATATCTTTGCTCCAGTGGTGAAGGTAATACTGGTGCTAATGTATATCGAAATGATGTGGGTATAGTTGTCTCACTCTGTGCTGGTGGAAGGGCAGGCAAGCTTGTGCCTGAAGCAGGTGAAACACCCTGTGCCGGCGGTAGTTGTTGCGGTGTGATTGGAGTTACGGAAGTAACTGCGGCCGGTAAGGAGGGTAGAGCCGTTGTTGTACCGGGTGCGGCGGGTAATGGTGCGTGCTCGATAGATACACCAGGCCCAAGCTCGGGTTTAACCGCCACCTCCAAGTTATCCAGAGGTTCCATACGCCCATCTGGCACATACTCGGATATTTTCTTCTTTCCACCCTTCCAGATCGCCAATGCGATCAATGAACACACAATGATCATTATAACGGCAAATAAGATTACCATGTACCAGATCTGACCGAACTCGTCCGATTCGTCGGCTTTAAGGCTACCACCGGCGCTCGCATTTATTCCATTATCAATGAATACCAATCTAGTTGCCGGTACAGACCAGGAATCGCCATCAAATGCCTTAACAGAGATTATGATATCGCCGTCAAACATATTCGTGGTGTCCCAGGTATACGACCAGAGCGTTTCATTTTCAGAGTTCAAGGGTATGTCTGTCCAAGACATGTCGGTTCCAATTCTGATCTGTAGATCTTTGATACCATTATTATCAGGATCCATTACCGTACCGGAGATTATAATAGTGGCGTTCACATTTTTCTCGTCATCGGGAGATAGTATTTCCACAACAGGATCGAAATTCTTACGATTGTTGATCATGATATCAACATATGTCTCATCACCAAGTTCACCGTCGTAGATCCGTGCGATTATCCTGTACTGGCCATCGGGTACCATCGTACTATTCCAATGATAATGCCACTGTTGTTCCAGAAGGTCCAATTCGGCCTGTTGCCAGTCAAACCTTTCTGTTTCTGTTTGCTCTATGGTGGTTGATTCAATTTTAATTTCAACCAGTTTTATTGTTTCTTCGACATCTAACATTGTCCCCGATATGTGAAGTGCACCTGAAACGGTCTCATATGCCGTATGTGAAGTGATCGTGACCTTTGGTGGATCATTTACCGGCGCGATCTGTAGTCCAAAGTTTGTTGTACTTCTCTTATCCTCTTCATCGGTGGCCGTGATCGTTACAATAGTTGAACCGTAATAATCTGGTTGGACATCTTCGAGACTTAAATAGCCATGGGTGCTGTTCGTCACATTAAGTTTAACACCAATTAATGGATTTGTACTTATGACCTTTAATTTTAAATTATTCCTCTTTGTCTCATCATCATTCAGATAATCGAAGATGTTCATACAATTCTCAAACCGTTCGATTTCTTCATCTTCGTGCAGGATCACAGTTGGAATATCGGTCCATTTTGGCGGGTCATTGATCGGTAGAACCGATATCAATATCTCTTGATACGAATAATTATCCGGGCCATCTGCATAGGTGTTCATAACCACGTCATCATCACAATAAATCCAGACTGGCACGGGGTCGATTATTCCACCCTGGTAAGTATTGAAATCACCTACTGTGCTGATCTTAACCATATTATCATCATCTTTAGTGATCTTCAGTGCTTTCTTTTCATCTGCCAATGTACCTTTCGGGTCGATTTCCATGGAATAATACAGATAATCCTCTTCGATATCAATGAAATATTCCTTAAGTTCCAGATCTAAAACCCGATACTTTTCCCCCTCTGTTAGTGTAATATCAGGTACCGGTATCTTTTTTAAAGGTTCGTCGTTTTGAGCAATGACCTGGACTGTGAATTCGTTGGAGTATGCCCTTTTATTGCCCGAGTCTATGACCTGGACGATTATATTGGCCTCACCGTACCAGTTCGGTGTGATCGGCCGGAACTTAAGTGTATGTGTATAATTGGTAAATAGATCAACATGCTCGGCTTGCGTGTTTTTCACGACACTGTAATTCAGATTCACAGTGGGTTCATCGGTATCGGTAAAGTATTCGCTTAAATTTAATAGTTCCAAGTTTTCGATGTCCTCATATACCTTTAGCGTAGGTATAAATGTTTCAATGTCCGGTGGTATGTTATATAGTACTTTCAAGTTGGAGAACTTCAATGTACCGGCCGAGGATGATGAAACTATAAAATGAAGTTGGACCATATCACCTTCACTAAAGACAATAAAGTCATTCAATTCGTCTACGATGGTGTTAACACCTTTTTGATGAATTGTTGCGGTATAATCGTACCCGATCATTATCTCTGAAACCCGTATCAGACCATTCTTATTTTTATTTGCTGTGAAGTTCAACGGGATCGATACAAACTCATTACCGAAAAAGTCGCGTGTAACTTTGTAAGTAGGCGATTTCAATAGATTGTTCAGCTTTGATGTGAAATCACCGACTTCTTCTGTAACTCCAACTAATCTTCCAGTATATTCCCAGTCATAGCCCTGGCCCGTATCGCCGATATTTAGCTTTGGATCAAATGCACCCTTGACCTTTGGCGGTGGTGCTTTACCGCCCCAAGTATACCTACCAATGTTTCCAGGTGTGGATATATAATTAAATGTAAAGTCACCATTCCCTTGATAGTATTTTGCAGTACTGGTCGTTGCTCGCTGAGTGATCATTAGGTCAACATTGCCATCACCGTCATAATCATAAGCATCACCGCCTGGGTAACTTCCGGGATTCATGAGATATGTTGAAGGTCCAAATGTACCATCTCCATTTCCTTTGAAATAATACATACCACCGGTATATGACGTTATAATATCCACATTACCGTCATTATTGAAATCATCGGTAATTACGCTATAAGTGTATGTTGTACTCGGAGAATTAATTTGAATTGCATTTTTAAAAGTTCCGTCGCCATTACCCTCGAAATAATAAAGTGATCTATAATTTGGCCATCGGCCTTCACCGGAGACGAAGTCCAAATTGCCGTCGTTGTTGATATCAGCAGCATCTTTACCCCATGGCAGTGTCGGGCCACCAGTGGCAGATATTGATGTGATCGTGAATTGACCTTTACCATCGCCCTTGAACAAAGATATAGTTGAACTGCTTCCGGAGACTAGAAAATCGTAGTTACCATCATTTGTGAAATCACCGGCTGTAAAATGATACATGTACCGCGAAGTTGATATTTTGCCAACAGTTACCCTGGATGCAAAGGAAGCGCCTGATCCTGTTTTCTCATAATAATAAATGTCTCCTGACCCGCCGTTGCTGGCGATCACATCAAGGTCGCCGTCATTATCAAAATCTGCCGTACATGTTGCACCGTAATGATACATACCTATATTTGAATCAAACGAAGTTGGTGTTTGAAAAGTACCGTCACCATTACTTTTGATATAATATATATTATACCCATAATAATCAACGGCAACAAAACAATCCTCATCATAGGTACCGGTACCACCTTCGATCTTCATATAGGTGTTTTTCACCGTGGCATTACGCGGAAGTAGGATTCCAGCATCGTTGCGGTATGAGCGATTATCAAAATATAGATATTGTTTGTCAGTACCGGTTTTGAACAGCTGCTGTTCACCAAATGAGCCGTAGCCAGTACCCCGAAACTCCCATTCATTATCCTCATCATTTCCTATATTGACCATGACATCGGTTGGATATTTACCGTTATTTGCCGTAGGTGTCACATCCAATGATGCGGATATAATACTGGCATTCAACGGCACCTCTACTGCCAGACTTATACTATCTATCCCCGGGCTGTCGAAGGTTATTGTGATCTCATCCTCATTTACCACAAATTTGTCTAAAAATACCGAGTCAACCTTTGTGGGAATTATTTGGATACAAGATATCAATAGGAAAAATATTACACCGAATACAGTTAGAAAATGGTAGTAACGACTCCTGAACATAGTATCACCAAAATATTATATTTTTTTATTCTAAAATCTTATAAGCATATATATATAATTTATGCTAACTAATTACTACAATAGAAAGTGTTTATATTTATAATTAGTGGTATTATTCCCTATGCCATATAAGAAAATTGGATCGCAAAAAGAACGATAATATGCGCGATCTTTTATTAGATCATGAATGGTGAATGGTAAGTGCTTCACCAATTTACTATCGTAAATTGGTTCGAGCTAAAAATTCTTTATAAAGAAATGATTGTAAAGAAAGAATTTTTACCTATAGAATAGTGGGTGAAATGTGCTTGATTGTTGCTTGGGGAGGTGTGGTGTGAGAGTACGCTCACTGCGTTCGCTTGAGGTTAGAGGGGAAAACTGGGAGATGAACCATTTTTTTATATCAAACCTTATATCTAAGCAGCGCCGCAACCCCCCCCAACGACTCCAATTGCTTACCCGCGTCATGAACCGTGCTTATAATTGTTATTGTTCCACTCATGTTTTCTGTTTTTATCAGAAGTTCTTCTATTTGCTCATTTTTTCCACGGATCAAACTGTCGGTCATCAACAATTGTTTCACAGCACCGACATCCAGGGCAGCTTTTGTCTCAACCAGGCCATAACTGACCGGGCCGTTCTTTGCAATTCCCTCCAATACTTGTTCTACAAGCTCGGTCTCGAACGACACGCGCGAGTCCGAGACCAAACGTGTCACAACTCCGCGCTTGAGCGCCTCCTGGACACCAACCATGCCTGCCTGGCCTGTACCCTCGACAAGTATATTTTTCATAACACTTAATTGTTTATCTCTGCAGAATTTAACAAATTCGTCTTTTGTGAACCCCGGGCCGACCACGATCAACGGCACGTCATCTGTTTTTGCCTCAACCTGGGATATCAACTGTTGAAGCTGTAATAATATGTCATCAAAGAATTCTTTTTTCACATCTGAAAGCTTCTTGGAACTTTTACCCGCCGTTGTACCTGAATAGAATTTACCGAACCCCTGCGCGTTTATGGTTGCGGCTTTTCTCACACCGTACTGATGCAACTGTGCGATAACTGCATTATCGTCTTCGATCGAAAGGATGATCACCTGCGGCTGCTGGGTCGCGTCTATTGCATTTTTCAATTGTTCGAGTTGATGCTTGCGCCAGGGCTTGGGTTTCTCGATCTCGATTTGCTTGTCTGTGTTGAAATTCAGGGTATGATACGAGCTTAACGATATATCCTCGGGGCCTTTCACCACCACGCCGTGGACGCGCAACCGGTTCGAGAACTCGTGGAATTCCAATGCCTCTACATCTACAGCTAGCCAGACACGCTTTTTAGCCGCCTTATCGGGCCGTAGTTTATCATCGACTTTTTCCACACGACGATACGTCTCGCCACCCACAATGTCGTGCTCCTCGATCAAGTTGTATAAATGCCACAGATCATCCAGGTTATCGATCATAAGCTTGTACCCTTTACCTTTCAAACCCTTGCCAAGCATACGCAATTCCGGCACGTCCTGTCTTTACGATATAAAAAGAATAATTTGGTAAACAGTAATGTCTAATAATTTATTAAAATAACGATTTAAATAATCAAAACGCAAACGATCGGTTATTGATCGGGATGTTATTTCACTGCACTTTTGCGTTTTGATTGGATTGTCGACTGGTCAGTTAGTCGGCTGGTCAGTTAGTGGACCAGTCAGCTAGTCACCTGGTTGACTAGTAGACTGATAGACCGATTGACCGATTGACCGATAGACCAGCTTACTCTCTACAATTTATTTGAAAACGCAAAACTTCAATTATTTCACATACCTTCGATCATTTTATATCGCCCCATCTTCGGTTCATAAATGATGCCCATATTTTTTAACTGCTCCAGATACTGGTCGGTCTTATCAATATTGAATGCACATGCGCTGAGTAATTTTTGAAGATCATCACCGGTGAATTCACCCAACTCACGTCCAAGATCTGTTACAAGTTTTTTCAGTAACTGCGGAGACTCGGTTTCGTTCTTATACTTTATTGCTATTCTTTTAAAAGGGTCCAGATCCTCATAGACCTTAACATCATCATCACCAGCATCGCCATCACCATTACCATCACCACCGGCTCCGGTCTCCGGAATTTCAAGCCAATCATTTTTGGTATTGTGCTTTGTTTTTGCATCTTTACCTTTATCTGCTTCAAGCTGGCGGTTGAATTTGGAGATGACTACAGAAACTTCCTTTTCTGACATGCTTTGATATTTGATATCTGGTGGTGTAACCGATAATTTCAGATCACAAAATGGACACTTGGTGCTTTTGAAACGTAAGTCTATTCCAAGAGCATGGCGGCATTTCTTGCACTGGATCATACCAAATTTCATACGTCGGCACCGATGGAAATTAATTATCAATATTTTTTCGATTGGTTCTTATGAGTTAATGTTGGTAATAAAGATAATAAATATTAGTTTTTGCGATTATAGAGAAGAGATTTATGGGAGTTGTAATTAGGGATTCTGCACAAAAATAAGATAGATTAATATTTAATTCTTATTTTTGCTAGAGGGGTAATAATTCTGTATGTAATTGAAATCAAGTTAAAGAATTATTAGCTCGGAACAATTTATACAAGTAAATTGTTGAAGCTTAGAATTCCATTGTTGAGATATTAATTTAATTTGGAATTCTAACCTAGGGGTTACAATTTAGGGGTTGCAACAAGTTGTTAATTTAACATTTACATTTTGATTTGTAAAATTTTCAATATTCAAGGATAAAAATTATTAACTCTAGCTCTAAAATAATAGTTTCACACACCTTATGTAAAATATTAAGATAAGGTTTTTAATTATAAAACTCCATATATAACATAAAACAGGTGTAAAAATGGACGAAGTTGCCACCATCGAAGAAATAAAAAAAGAGTTCAATGATGAATGGGTACTTGTAGCAGTGATCGAAGAAAATGAATTAGGTGAAACTATCAAAGGAAAAGTGATTACCCATAATAAAGCTCGTGATGAAGTATATGATGCAATGAAAAAAAATCACGGATATACTCATGTATTTTTTACTGGTGAAGTTCCAAAAAAAGGATATGCGTTTGCTTTTTAATTGGTGGTAATAATGACTTCTATGAATTTTGACCCTGATAGTTTTGGGATTGTTTTTCCAGTAAAATTAACTGGTCCTAATGGGAAAAGAAGTTCAAAATGTCAAAACATTGTGTCATGACTTGCCACCGACAAGTAGAGTTGACGGGCTTTTAGGATTGAGTTATCTCAAACATTTCAAACTCATAATTGAATTTAAGGCGGGAATACTGGCATTAGAATAATAAGAACACATACCCATTGTCCACCGCTGGCTAACGAGGGGATGCATTAATTATAATATCACGTTCTTTTTCTGTTACTCTTTTTCTTTAGAGAAAATGGATTTTTTCTAAATCATTGTTTTATTTCTCATACTGATTAGAATAATAATATCGAACATCTGTAAATATGGTCCAAGAATTTCCCTCATCTTCTGTTTTAAAGGGCCAAAGGCATTCTGTTCGATATCCTGGGGCATCAAGGCATGTGATATTTAATTGCCATATTCCACACCCAATTGTATTAATCAAATTTGGATGGAAACTATATACATAAAATTCTTCTATGGAATCATTATTCAGAAAATTGTTAAAATACACATTAATAAATACATACCCAGTATCATTTTCTTCATCTAACATATTATGTTTAATATATTTTATTTTTGAGTTCTTAGGGGCTATAAATTCCAAATCGAATAGATCAAGTTCATTAACGGGGATACCTAATCTTGTTCTATAATCAATACAATTATCTATCCATTTTAAGGTAAAATTAATTTTAGTAATGTTAATAATATTCATATCAATGAATGTAACATTTGTTTCACCTTCATAAGTAAAACCAGTAATATTTTCAATAATCACATTTTTATCTATAAATTCAATTACAATATCTTTAGAATCTTTTTCATTATCCTCCACAAAACGCATATTAAGACACAATAATATTAAAATAATAATGATGATTGCTATATATTTGAATTTCATTTTTTACCCCTTTTTCTTTGTATTTCTTTTGATACAATATAAATCTTTTCCCAGCTCGTGTTTATTTGGTGCTCCTGCGCATGAAGCAACGAATAGCGGGTGTCCCTGCAGGGGGCGTGGTCCGAGTGGTGCGAAGTACCCGAGGGAAGTCCCGAAGGGGCGAGTGAAACGAGCATGTGGCCTTGTGCCACTATTTTTTCGTGAAGATTTTTGCACGGATGAAATTTTATTCAAATCAAGAGTGGAAAAAGGTTCGGGGGATGCGACTGGATGAAGAGAGTCCAGGTTTAGGGTGTGGCTGAACCGATCAGGTGAATTTGAGCGACTGTGCAAACGATATGGGTAATTAAATAAGTATTGTGGTTTCTGTTTACTCTTTCTTTTGATGAAAAAAGATGTCCAAGGTGAAAAAATAAGATTCAAAGATGACTGATCATTCTTTCAATGTTTTCAATTTATCCTTTGAGAATTTGTAATGGTCTTTCTTTTCTAAATCAATAATAGTTTTATCAATCTCTTCTGAACTTAATTTTTTCTTATTTTTTAAAGCTATTAGCATTTCAAATAAATCAAAAGTTTCAATGTTAAAATTATCTTCTGAGATGTTAATTAATTTACTGCACTTTTGCGTTTAGATTGGATAGAATAATAATTTTAGTTCAACGAGATGGTGAATGGTCGGGTGGTCAGCTAGTCGGCTGGTGGACCGATAGACCAGCAGACCTCCTACTTTACCCATTATTCCAGAGGTAAAAATTCTTTCTTTACGATCATCTCTTTATAAAGAATTTTTAGCTCGAGCCAATTTACAGTAATAAATTGGTGAAGCACCCATCATAGCATAATCATAGTTCACAGTTGGTGAGTCTCTCGATTATCGATCTCTTTCTTTCCTCATCAAGCTCATCATCCAGCCGCGGGTAGAAATGTTTGTTTTCAAACCCGGCATGGTTTAGTATCTGTTCACGAAATCCCGGTAAATCTATTTTTTCGTTATTCTTGATCCTATCCTCTATCTGCTCCATGGCGTCTATCAGAATATCATGCTCTTTTTTGAGTCTGATCGTTATATTTGAGGTCTCCTTGTTCTCCGAATAATGCAGCTGGAATATGGCCTTTTCTTCAATGAAGAAATGTTTCTCGATCTCCCATTTGAGCTTATTGAATGGGCCGCGTAGATCTAAATCATCTTGTTTGAGGGCGGTATCGAACCTATGGATGCATTTATCGATCTCGTAATGCTGTTTTAACATTATTTTAGATATTGAATCTTCTTCGGTCATGTTCTTCACCTATGGGTAATTCTATTACTATTATCTTTTCAATTCTCGCTTTCGTGCTGTAATGATTCGACATATTTTCTTAAAGCGTTTACACCGCTCACCATCTGCGGTGCGTTTTGTTTTATGAACTCCTCTGCGCCACCAGCACCACGTGGCGGGTTTTGTTTATAGTTATCGAACGCAGCTTTCCCGTCATAGTCAACGAACGCTATGCGCGCGCCGTAATCATCGGGCCTGAGCATAACCGCGTCACCTGTGACGGTTGCAATATGGTAGGGGTGTGATATCAACGATCTTGCCAGATCATTAGACGTAGCCGCACCAGCATGACGCAGTGCCTCTGAGTGTTCGTTAAAATCCACATAGAAATAGAATCCACCGTGCGGGGTGGTTGCGGATATGCCGGAAATATTATTGAATTCTTTGCTGAAATACTGCCCCATCAATTGGTGAATTTTGCGGGTTATCTTGAAATATTCCTCGATCTCTGGATTGGGTTTAAATGCCGTTACCGCTGCAAATTGGGTAGGTGTTGATACATTTGTGTAAACTGTTGCCGCCACTTTTTTGAAATCCTCTTTGAGTTTATCGGACGAACCTTCCGGTAAAATGCAGTACCCCAACCGATACCCGCCAGCAGACCTGTCCTTGGATAGGCCATTGGTGACGAACGTACCCTCGGGATAAATATTTTCAAGAGTGGTAAAGTCTTCAAAGTTATAAGTTGTCAATGCATATATCTCATCTGAAAGGATGAAGGTGTTATTATTCCTGCATACCTCGGCAATGCTCTCAAGCTCGTGTTTGGAATACACAAGGCCTGTGGGGTTATGGGGTTGGTTCAGAACAAGAGTATGCTGTTTATCCGGTAAATTTGATATGAACTCGTCCAGGTCTTCCGGTTGGATCTTGTAATCATGTTCAGGTTTCGAGTGGAAGGTATGGTAATGCTTGCCTTCAAGGTTTAGTAATGGATAGTATCCGATCCAGGACGGGGATGGTATAATGACGCCGCCTTTTATTATGTTAAATACAAAGTGCAACAGCTCTTTGGTCCCTGGCCCCACGAAGATCCGCGACGGTTCAACATCCGATCGGAAATGTCTATTAACAAAACCAGATATGGCTTCACGCAGCGCAGGGATACCATCTGCATCTGAGTAGTGCCCCTGGTGTGCGTTCGTACATAATGCGTCCACCATCGGTGGCGGTACATGGAACGGTGACTGGCCGAAGGCAAAACCATAGTAATGGAACGGGCAGCTTGTGCCTTCGCAATTCTTACGCGCTTCGGCGATCATCAAACCGATCTTCACATTCTCGGGCATTTTGATGGAATCAACATATGATTCAACCTCGATATTTAAAGCCAAATTATTCCCCCTTTGGGTCGTTAATAGTTTTGCAATATATTTATGTCTCTTAAGTAATTTATTGATCATTTACAATATAAACAAAACATTTATATCAATTGAGTTACATTTGTTATACAGGTGATAGATTTGTCAAGCATCCAGGTAAATATTCGTACAACGAGATTTTTAGCAACAGAATTAGATAGAATTGTAAAAGAAGGATATTTTCGTAGTAGATCAGAGGCTATGAATGAAGCTATAAGAATTTTAATAAGAAGATATCAATTAGCAAAGCTGGAATCTAAATTAGCAAAGGCAAAAAAAGGAACGAAAGATCTTCCCTCAGTAACAGAAGCACTCCTTGAAGCCAGACAAGAAGAAGACGCATGAGAGAATGTCTAGACACTTCAGTCATTGTCAAATGGTTCAAAGAAGAAGAATCTTATGAAGATGAAAAAGAAAATTCTAAATAAAATAATTGCCCAGCTCGTGGTTTCTTCGGTGTGCCTGCGCATAGAGAGCCGAATAGCGGGTGTCTCTGTAGGGGGGTTTGTTGGGGGATGACGACAAAGCTCGGAGATTCCAGATTTAGGGTGGCTAAATCGATAACGGTGAATTTGAGCGACTTGGCAAACGAGCTGGGAATTAAACTCTTCCTTGGGATTCGATTTTTGTCCTAAAAAATTTTTATACATTAATATATTTAAAAGAATAATGTTAAGATGAACAAATATAAAACGAAAAGAAAAATAACATCTGTAAGTTTCATATTTTTATTAATTACCTATGGGTTTATTGGTTTCTTTTTAATTGAGATTGTAATTGATAATAATTCTGTTGAGGCTGTAACCATAATCGTTGATTGTAATGGTACTGGAGATTATTTAAAAATTCAGGATGCAATAGATTTTGTAAACCCAGGAGATATTATTTATGTTTGGTCAGGAGTGTATAGCGAGAATTTAATAATTGATAAAAGTGTTAAACTTGTAGGTAATGGTTCTGCAAATTCATTTATAAATGGAACTAAAGCCAATGAAATGATAAATATTATTGAAGATAGGGTTGAAATAAGTGGATTATCTATTAAAGGTAGTTATGATTATGATACAGCAATAGTAAATACAGGAATAAAACTTAATAGTGTTAAAAATTGTAAAATAACTCATAATAATATATCAGATGTTAACAATGGTATTGAGTTGCTCTCTTCAACAAACATTGAAATTTCCAATAATACTTGTTTTGAGGGTAATTATGGTATAAGAATACAAAATTCAAATAATAACATAATTGAAAATAATAATTGTTCTTACTTTGGAGAAATTGGTATATTAATAAAAAACTCATTCAATATTGAACTTATTAATAATACCTGCTATCATCTTCATAATAGTATCTCTTTATTTAATTCGTTTAATATTAAACTCAGGGATAATACTTGCCATAAATTTGGGCATGGGATATATTTGTTCAGTTCTATGAATAATACATTAGTAAATAATATATGTTCAAAAAATTGGGATTTGGTCAATGATGGTAAAGGAATTCTTTTACAGGACTCATCAAATAATAAACTCATAAATAATTTATGTTTTAAAAATCAACATGGAATTTATATGATAAATTCTTCGAACAATTTAATCATCAATAATAATTGCTCAAATAATAAAGATAATTATGTAAATAAGGAAGATTCAGGTATTTATTTATTATATTCATCAAATAATACAATAGAAAATAATACTTGTCTAAATAATAAAAATTGTGGTATTGATCAAAGGTTTTCAAATGATAATATAATTAATGATAATATCCTAAATTCAAATGGATGTTGTGGTATTTCATTATCAGATTCTTGGAGTAATAAACTATCTAATAATCAAGTAAATTTCAGTGATTTAGGAATCTTTATTAAAAAATCAAATAACAACCAACTTGAGAAAAATAATTGCTTTGATAATTATATTGGAGTTTCTGTGTATCAATCTTCAAATAATACACTTGAAAACAATACTAGTATGTATAACTTCAATGGATTTAATATAAAATATTCAATTGATATTAAAGTCATTAATAATAAATGTTTAAATAATTCAAATGATGGAATGTATTTATTTTCTTTATCCAAAAGTCTAATTATAAATAATAAATGTTTAAATAATCAAGAAAATGGAATCTTAGCGGGTTCTTCTTTAAATAATATATTTGGCAGTAATAAATTTGAAAAAAACAATAAAAATGGCATTTATTTTTATTCCAAATCTTCATTAAATGAATTTGAAAACAATACTTGTAATTTTAATAATGAACATGGAATAATGTTTACAGATACAAATTTAAACACAATTAATAAAAACAATATTTCTTATAATAAAAAAAAGGGTATATTTTTCTTTGGGGATTCAGATAACAATTCCATTTTTGAAAACTTAATTTTAGAAAATAAAATAAACGGTATTGAAATAGCTTCTAAAGCGAAAAACAATCATATTTTCCATAATATAATTTCATTTAATACCAACCAAGCAATTGATAATGGAAGCAATTATTGGAATAATAGTAATCAAGAGGGTAACTATTGGTCTGATTACAGTGGAAAAGACAATGGTTCTAATGGACGAATCGCTGGTGACGGAATAGGTGATACAAAAATACCTCATCAAAAATTAGATAACTATCCATTTGTCAAATCATTTGGTTGGCTTTATCCCGGTACACCAATATTAATTGTTTCTAAAAATATTAGTAGAGACGGGAATTATGTTCTCTCTTGGAACCAAACACGAAATACAAAAATGTATATTTTGGAAGAATCAAATAGCAAAACATTTGAATCATTTATTGAGATATATTCTGGCGAAAAGATATCTTTTGAAGTTAATAACAAACCCGAAGGATCTTATTTCTACCGTGTCAAAGCATCTAATGAGAATTATAAGAGCGATTGCTCTAAAATAGTAAATATTACAGTTGATTATCAATTCAACTTGCCGCCAGTAATCAATTATTCAATAGAAAGTCTAGAAATATTAGAAGACATGGTAGTAACTTGCTTAATTAATCTTAATGATTGGTTTTATGATCCTAATGGGGATATTTTAACATTCAGCGTTAAAGGTTCAAATAATATCTCAATTAAGATTTTTAATAATGGAACCGTGATGCTTTTACCTAAAATAGATTGGAATGGTAATGAAACTCTAATATTCATTGCCAACGATACTTTATGTGAAATTAATGTCACTGTTGTTATAACAGTTTTAGGTATAAATGATCCACCAAAAAGACCATTAATTCTCCAACCCATTGATAATGAATATTTTGAAATATTTTCGAATATTTCATTTTATGGTTCATGTGATGATGTTGATATAATTTATGGAGATAAATTGAATTATACCTGGTTTTCAAATATTTCAGGTATTTTAGGTTTTAGTGCCCAGTTATCGAATATTACTTTCCAGCTTGGAGTACATAAAATTACATTATTAGTTTCAGATTTAGAGAATGCCTCAAATTCAACAAATATTACTATTATTGTTCATCTAATAGATAGTGATAATGATGGTTATAATGACACTTTAGAAAGATTCTTAGGTACTAATCCTTATAACAATACTTCATATCCACCTGATTATGATCATGATTTAATACCCGATGATCTCGATTTAAATGATGACAATGATGGTTTTAGTGATAAGGAAGAATGGCTAAATGGAACAGACCCATATGATGAAGATGATTATCCAAATAAAGAAGATAATAGTAAAGAATCCCAAGGAAGAGATTATACAATTTTTGTAATCCTATGTTTATTAATAACCATAATTCTGATAATACTTGCTGTTTTAATAAATTCTAGAATGAAAAAAAATAATATTATTTTTGAACCGTGCCGAGGATTGCGAAAGGGGGAAAGGTTTCGCCACCGCAGGCAGCCGAGGGGGAGAAACCAGTAGTATTATTGATTGCAGAATTGTAAAATGTAAATTGTAAATTTGAAAAGTTAAAATTGTGATCATATTTTGCTATTTGGATTTTCTTGGGGGGGTTAGAATTCAGATATTAATAAGTTATTTTTTGCAGGAATTCTAAGCCCATAACAAAAATAAGAATTAATCAATGTCCAATCTTATTTTTGTGCATAGTTTTGTTTTTTATGATTTGGGATTTGCGATATAATGCAGCCATAGATCACAGCTCAAGCTCAACACCATACACGCGTTCGGGATTATCTTTGTGGATCGTAAAAACATCATCTTCACTCAGAACCTCATCGTTCAAGAGCTTCATTGTGCGTTTTGGAACGGTCTTAACCCCCAGCACTGCGCCTGGGCGTTTGGGGTCATCAAGGTAATCTGTTTCCATCATGAACCGTGTACCCTGTTGAGCCGCCTCGGTTATATTTTTTTCCGAGGCAAGCACGGACGGGAACAGACCATGGTTCAATTCCGTATCGACCAGCGGCGGCGAATAGTGTTTAACCACACGCTCCCGCGGCAGCCCGGCACGGTCAGCCATACCGGCCAGATCTTTGCATACCTTTGGTGTTGTGGATTCCGTATGCAGTACCACGGCGCACCCGACCTCGCGCGCAAGCTCCATGCCGTATAATAATACCTCATTGGACGCCGCCATGGTCTCGGGTGGAACCTCAAAGTGCGGCCTGCCGATCTCGCCAAGTGCGATCGCATCACCCGATCTTACAAATTCCGCGGCCAGGTCCATACCCGCAATTAAAACATTCTTGGCCTCGGAAAGCGGCATTTTCTCGGATAGATGCAGAAGCTCCACCGGGTACGGGCCCAAGGTCACCAAAACCTTCACATCGGTCTCTGATCTTACCTTCTCCGCAAGAGCTAATGTGATGGCAAAAGACGTTTTATAGTCATCCGCTTTCGAGATCGGGGCGCTTTTGTACGGTTTATGGCTGAGAACTATATGTGTCCCGCCCGCACGCTGAAACTCCAGCACTGCATTAACACCGGCACCGGCCCAGTCTAGGTGTAGATGGTTGTCGAGGATCGGTAAATTCATTGATGATCACAATAAGGTGAATAATATAATCGATTATTAAGATGTTGAATACTACGATTAATTGTTGGGATGTTCTATATTTTGATGGTTTATTGTTATATTTGTTTTGTCATTTATTAATGGATTTTTCCAGTTTGATCAATTTGTAATATAAAGTTTTAATGGTTTCATCAACAGATGTGTAATCTTGTTCAGTAATATAATTTCGTCGCATTGCAATTTTTAAATTAGTATCTGTTTCTAAAAGTGAACCTATTGCAATTCTTATATATCGAACAAATTCTTTTTTACTACTTTTTCCAGAACCTTCTGCAACATTTAAAGGAATTGATGTGACAGATGAGGTCAATTGAGAAATAAGATTAAATCGTTCCATTTTCGGATATTTTTCCGATAACTCGTAGATCTTATCTGTAAGTTCCATACCCAATTGCCAAACTTCTAGATCCTCGAATTTAAATTTCATTTTAGCCATTCCTTATTTATTTTTCATTTATTTCCACTATTTTAACATCTCAATAAATTAACAATATATCCAACATCATATAATATCATCGCCATATCGAACATCCTGAAATCTCAGCGACATATAGAACATCCCAACATCTCAGCGACATATAGAACATCCCAACATCTCAGCGACATATAGAACATCCCAACATCTCAGCGACATATAGAACATCCCGATATCTCATTATAAAAAATCAAAAACACAGTTATGTATAATACTGCTCCAGATCGGTCAATATGTCCTCGAGATCGATAAACTGCGGACTGCCGTAACCCACGATTACACCGGATTTGAACATTAACACCGAGATCTCCGTGGTTTTGTCTTTAAATATCAATCCTGGAAATTTAGCCGGGTTATATTCAACATCAGCGCGGGGTAATTTTTTTTCTATATTTTTAAGGTCGAGTTCGTCTTTGTATTTGTATGACACTATCAAATTTTGAATGTTGACCTTTGGCATCTTCTCCAGGTCGGAAAGGTCCAGATCTTTCAATTTCTTGTATATAATTGATAATGCAGCACGAGCGTTCTGGATACTATTTGCACCTGTGCACACACTGTGCCCCTTGGAAAACAATAATGTCACGGTTTTCGGACTTATTAATTTGAAGATCAAACCTGGGAACACGTCTGGGTTATATTCTGCATTTTGAATTGAATCTGCGATCTCTTGCAGGTCCAGCTCAACGTCCAGATCTATTGCGGCAATCACATTTTCAATTTTTAAGTCTACCATTATGGCTCACCGATCATTAGTTACCGTATTGTTTGGTAAACTTTAACTTTTTTGTTTTAATTAACCAATGTAATGAAGCTCATCTTTGCTCTTTTTTGCTTTTGGCGGTTCGATATCACGGATCTGTGATGTGATCTTATCGATCTGGCTCGCCTTTTGCTCCAACTCGGAAAAATCTATTTTGATATCCAAGATCTTAGTTAATGATATCAATACTTCTTGAGCGCTCTTCGGGTCTGCAAAATAACCGGACGTCTCGCCCATTAAGCACACACCATCGACGTTTTGGATCTTTCCCAGACCTAATAACAGCCCGCTTGCACCCACAATACCGCTGCCGGGTTCTCCGCGCTGGAAAACTATACCGTGTTTTTTCATATCCTTGATCATCCTTGATTCGGTAACCGCTCCAAGTACTCGTGGTTTGTCAACCATGCGGCCAAGACCATAACCTCCAAGAGTGATGATCATCTTTATACCGTAATCTGAAATCATTTCGAGCATCTTAATGGATAGATCATATTGCCCTTCAGGGGTAAGTCCCTGGTAATCGCCAATTAGAAAGATCAGATCATGCTTAAGCGTTTTATTGTGTTTCGCAAAATAGAGTTCGTTATTAACCATTTTAATGATCCCATTATCATCTACTAATACCTGAGGTGGGAAAAACTTCGAATATATTTCGGCAAATTTTTTCGCCTTAAGTTCATCGATCAAGTGCTCGGCAGCTAGTTTGCCGACATTACCTACCCCGGGTAGCCCTTCAATAAAGATCACATCTTTTACTTTCGGTTCTTTGATCTTATCAATAAAAATATCTTCCATTCAAATCCTCCAATTTTCAATTAAAATTATCTTTTTATCATCCAAATCATGTTTTTTGTTCCAATTTCAGCATACGTCGATATTTTCCATATTTATCCTCTGGTGAAAATCGAGCTGGCGCAGGGTTGGTTGTAGGTTTCTTGCAGCTGGAGCAGACTGGGGTAAGTGTATATTCTTCACAATCGCTGCAATAAAATATCAATGATCTCATTATTTTAACCCCTCTTGTCGCGATTTAATAGACCAATTGGCTACTTCAATTATTACGATCACGTTTCCTTTCTATGAAATGTTCCTGATCCATCACATGTTTTTATGTAATCTATTGCACGTTGAGCAGAGTCGCGTAGAATTTCCTCGGCAAGTTTATAATCCATTGCACGCACTTGTATCCTGTATCGGGGTGCACTGACATATTGTATTTTGATCTGCACATTTTCTATATCTTTCAACTCCAATTTTTCCGATTCCTTAAGTGCGTTCTTGATCGAAATAACACCATCTGCTGTTGGACAGGTCATCTCCAAAAAACCATCGATCGAAATGAATGGTGGACTGATATTATCTTTCGCGAATTGAATGAATGACTCTGTCCAATCTCCTTTGAAATCATTGTCCTTCAAACAATCCGGACTGATCGTACAATCTTCAAATGCACCGTAAAGGGAACCGAATGTCTCAATTAGTTTAAATCCAAAATCATTATAGGCTTTACCGAGATCATAGTTCAATTTATCGATTAGGATCTCGAATAATTTTTCTGCTTTTTGTTCGTTCTTCCATCCCTGGATCTTTAACCTATGTTGGTGTTCATTTACCTGTTTGAACGATAGATCGATATGTCCTTTTGACGGGTCAACTCTCAAAACCTTGCATACCTGTACTTGACCTTCTTTGATAAAATCACGGATATATTTAACCCAGCCAGATGCAATTTCGGCAATATGAATGAAACCTTCTTTATCGGTATATTCACTTAGAGTTACAAATGCGCCAAAATTTTTAACCTCACGAACATTGACAACGACCAGATCTCCTTCCTCAGGATACTCTTTCAAACTTACCATGGTTTAACATCCATCTTCCGAAACATTTTACGATCAATTCCATAAAAATTTAATTTGACAGTTCATTATCTAATATATTAATGATCTCACCCCTGACCTCGGTGTGACCACCAGTGGGTTTAGATAATGAGGCGCCACAAACTAAACAGATCGCTACAGTTTGGCATTTGTTAAACACAGGTTGTTCATTACCACAATCTAAACACTTGATCTTTAGAAATCGACTTTTTGTTTTCGGCAATATCCTTTTTGACATATTACTTTTCACCTAGCTCAAATTTTTTTGCCCTTCTACAAGGTCGTTGTTGGGCCTTTTTACATGTATTACAACGATATAATATCTGTTGTCTACGAGTGGGTTTCTCACCATGGGGTTTTGGCCTTGGAAAACCACCATAACCTGCTGTGATACGCCTGAATCTTCGTTGACCCCATTTTAGCTCACTGGCCCGACGTTTCTTGACCTTCTCTATAGTATGTGTTGTATGTGCGTCGCAGTGTGGACAATATGTTTTTACATCTCGCGGTAGTCGCATAGAGTTGCCTCTATTATATCTATGGTTGGTTTGGGTTTTACAAGTAATACTTGACCTTATATTAATATTTATCTTAACTCAAAAGGCCTCAATATCTCAAGACTTTAGTCTCTGGTAAAGTTAAAAAAAAAAGGTGGGGAATTATTCCCCATGGTGGATATTAGATATTAAAATAATAGAGATTTAATATCTATTCTTTTTCATAATTTTCATCCAACCGCCGCTCTCATAAACAGCGAGCTTGCGTTTGGACATGGTCTTTTCGAAATCTGTCCAATCGATCACTTCCAATCGATTGTTCCTTCCTTTTGTGAACTGTACACCAGCTGTACCTTTCACTCGACCGGGTTTTAGTCCTTTTTTTGTTGCTATCTGCCTGGCTCTATCTATAGTTATCTCTTCCATTACCATTTTTATTTCTCCTCTCTTTTTTTATTTAATAAGGGCTTTAAACTTGCTTCTATAGTATTTGATGATATTTAAGGATTTTGTTGAATTCGATCTCCATTGCCCAAAGGAAAAGTAAAACTCGAACAATTTGTTGGCACAAATTATTCTTGAGCTAAGAATTCTTATAATAAATAACGCTAAGTAAATAATTCTTACCCAGCTAAAAGTCAAAATGTAAAAGTGATCAGAACTTTTGACTGGGTAAGAATTCTGAGTTATTTGTAATGCATTTTTTAAGAATTCTTAGTTACAGACAATTTTTTTATAAAAAATTGTTGTGGTTTAAGATTTTACTTTTAAAATTTGACTTAAAAAAAATGCATTTGTTAGCATTTTATTTGCCAAGCATTTTTTTATGTCGCATAAGTATATTATTTGAAAAGTCTATTACTCACAATACTGGAACTTGACAAAGTTTTTGTTATGTGGTAATATTATGTACTATTCCGAGCTTGCTGAGACCTATCAACAGATCGAAGCCACCACAAAGCGCCTGGAAATGACACGGTTCTTGGTAGATCTATTCAAAAAAACACCTTCCGAAATTATGGATAAGATCATTTATTTAATGCGTGGGAAGGTCCTGCCGGACTTCAAGGGCTTGGAACTTGGCGTGGCTGATAAGCTCACGCTACGTGCTATAGCCAAAGCCACGGGGTTTTCGGAAGCTGACGCAATGCAAAAACTGAACAGTTACGGCGATCTTGGGTTAGTGGCCGAGGAATTGGTGGCAAATAAGAAACAGACCTCATTGTTCAGCGAGAAGCTGGATATAGATAAGGTCTATTCATCGCTCGAAAAGATCGCGAAGACCACAGGTAATAGATCACAAGATATGAAGTTCAAACTGATCGCTGAACTACTGCATGATTCCGAGCCGGTGGAGGCAAAATACATTGTAAGGTCGCTCACGGGTAAGATACGGCTGGGCATTGCAGACATGACCATTCTTGATGCCCTGGCAATTGCATTTGCCACAAAAGAGGACCATGCCAGGATCGAACAGGTGTATAGTTTCTATCCCGATCTGGGCTCACTGGGTAAAACATTATCTCTGCAGGGTTTGGATGGTATCAAAGATTATAATATCACAGTTGGAATTCCACTGCGGCATATGCTGGCTGAACGGCTGAACTCAATTGAGGCCATCATGGAGAAACTGGACGGCCAGGCAGTGTTTGAGTATAAATACGACGGTCTGCGGCTGCAGGCGCACATTACACCCGAAAAGGTTTCACTTTTTTCGCGCCATCTTGAAGATGTGTCCGCGCAATTCCCAGATGTGCAGGAGATCTTGCACGAGTCCGTTAAAGTTGAGTCTGCGATTATAGAGGGCGAATGCGTACCCATTAACCTGGAAACCGGCGAGATGCTGCCGTTCCAGATGGTATCGCGGCGGCGCGGTAGAAAATATGAGCTGGACTCCGCAGTTGAGGATTTTCCCATTAAGTTGTTTCTGTTCGATTGCTTGTATGCTGACGGCGTTGATTATACACAACAACCATTATTAACCCGCCGCGAGAAGCTATCCGACATCGTAACACCCTCACCCAGGGTGGAATTGTCCAACTTGATAAACACCTCGGACCAGGCTGAAGCTGAAAAATTCTTTGAAAACTCTCTCGAGGCAGGCTGTGAAGGCCTCATGGCAAAGGCCATATCCGAAGATTCGTTCTATCGTGCGGGCTCGCGTGGGTGGCAGTGGATCAAATATAAACGCGATTACAGATCACAGATCAATGATACGGTGGACCTGGTAGTTGTTGGCGGGTTCATGGGCCATGGCAGGCGCTCGGGAGTATATGGTGCATTATTAATGGCAGCATATAATGATGCTCAGGATAGGTTTGAAACCATTTGCAAACTGGGCACCGGTTTTTCCGATGAGATGCTGGTATCCATATCAGATATGCTTAATGCGATCAAGCTCGAACATAAACATCCGCGAATATATTCACAGATGAAAGCCGATGTTTGGGTTGAACCTAAGTATGTACTGGAAGTACTGGGTGCGGAGATCACATTCAGCCCTATTCATACATGTGCGTTTGGTGAACTGAAAGAAGATTCCGGGCTGGCTATTCGATTCCCCAGGTTCAAGGGCAATATTCGCGATGATAAATCACCCGAGGATGCTACTACCACTAAAGAGATGATCGATATGTATAAGGGTCAATTGAAACAGATCTAATGATGCTTTGTTTTGATGATTGGGTGAACGTGTTGTTTTGATGCATAGAGTGTGAAATTCCAAATAACATAATAAATACAATGTTTTTAAATCGTTATTTTAACGCCTTCGTCCTGATCCTTTATCATGGTCCCTGTCGCGGTCTCTATCCCGGTCTCCTCTGTCCCTGTCACGATCTCTGTCTCGCTCTCTGTCCCTATCGCGGTCTCTATCCATGTCGCGGTCCCGGTCTCTATCACGGTCTCTACTACCTTTCGAACTCGAACGCCTGCTAGGCGCTGATTCTCGACCCTTGCTCACTGGTGGTGGTGGTGCACGGCGCCTATCTCTATCTCTTCCTCGATCTCTATCCCTATCATCATAATCATCATCATAATCTTCCTCATGATCGTCATCATACCGCTCGCGGGTATCCTTGCGATCTGGTCTGGAAGGTTTTGTGCTTTTTCTTTTCTTCATTGCTGAAATACCGGCAGCTGCGGCAATTACTACTATAATTATGACAATTATAATTATGATCCATAGAAGTGGAATAGCTTCAGCGGTTTTTTCGTCCTTTTTATTCGGATCTGTTTCGTCTTTGAATTCCTCAAAATTGTCCCGGCCGTCACCGTCAGGATCGTCCTTTGCATCGCTGGAATTAAGCGGATCTAATCCATGTTTCACTTCCCAATTATCGGGTATACCATCACCATCATCATCGGTATCTTCTTCAAGTGTAGTATCAACCGCAGGGTCCAGAACATCGGGTTTGCCATCACCATCTGTATCTTTAGCAGCGGCTGGGTCATCGGGAAAATCATCGATCGTATTTGGCACACTGTCACCGTCTCTATCTGCATCGGAGTCGATATCCACGACGATATCGGGAAACACTTTACCATCCATCCCCGTGGTCAGTGTGATGACAGAAGTTCCAACAGTTGCCTTGAAATAATAAGTATAACTGCCCTTGTCAAGAGTTGTCGTATAAATATACCCGACACCTTGTTTATAATTGGTCGACATATCATTGGGCGTCATGGAATATGTGGATGTTTGATCGTCACTCTTTGATGTGATATAGACCTCGATCGAATCGGGTGCAACCCCGATCAAACTCATATACCTGGTGCTGAATGTAAAACTGGTCCCCGGCTCGCCATTAGAGGGTGTGACCGTTCCATTGAACAGTAACGGCGCCATGGGGTTGCGGGATGCAATATTGTTATCCTCATCGCTCTCAGCTATTTCGTTGTACGGATCGGCCCACGCATAGATGTTATCATTAGCCGATAGATTATCCATGACCAGATCGAACGATACTGTAACGCTGTCACCACCAGGTATGTGCGGTATTACCTGGACACCGATCAAATTGTCAATGTTGGTCTTGTAAGGATTTCCATAAGTGGTCTGGTTCGGCGTCCGGTTATATGCATGGACGAGCACATATAGCCCATCGCCGGTCCCGATATTGTTGACCGTGACCAGAACGCTGTTGGAAGTGAACGAGAAACTTGAAGGCGTCACCACCAGATCAAGGCCAGCACCCGCCGAGAAAATGAATTCATTCGAGGCCATATTATTACCGGCATTTGACTCCCACATATTGTTATCGCCGTTGACCACGATATAAATATAATGTGTGCCCGCAGTTGAGGTCCAGCTAAACTCTGCCGTTCTGGAACTGCCTACTCCAATACTGCCCAACGTTGTGTTACCGACAAGGGTCCCGTTATTGTTCGGGTCGCCGTCATAAGCGCTGACCGTGAATGATCCTGATAAGACCGGACCAATGTTCGAAATGGTTGCATAGATCGTTACCGCACCTGTACCCATGCTAGATAATGTGATGTCATCTGCCGTAATAGTCACATCTGGGAATATATCCGCATCAAGCTCAAGTTCATTATTCTCAGTGTCCACTTCAAAGAATGCAACCCCACTGCTGCCGGAGGCCTGCTGCTCAACGGTCACATATAACGACGATAAAGATTTCGATAACGAGTTCACGGGTAGAACTACCTCAACCAACTGCTCGGAATTAGGGTCTAGTGTGGGAATTGTTGTGCTGTTGATCAAGCCCTCGTCATCATCATAAACACTGACCAACACATTTGGTACTGTAATAACACCATCATTGGCAACGGTCAAAGATGCAACTGCCTGTGAGTATGACGAAACCGGGTCATATTCAACCAAACAATCTTTCTCTACCAAGGAGAGGTCAAAAACGGGTAAATGTGCATTGTTATTGCTCTCATTTTGCTCACTTATGGCAAAATTACTGTCCACGGTTACATATATTACGAACGGTTCATTTCCTGCTGAATAAATTGGAACCTGCCAATCTTGTTCCACAATTATCGAGTCTCCGGCCGCCAGCGCCGCCACATTCTTCGTGCCGATCTCGGAAAGTGCGTTGTTCAGAACATTACCGGTTGTGAACCTCACGGTGAATTCACCGGCTTCGATATCGCCCGGATTTCGTATTTTGGCTTTGATCTGGATCGTTGTCCCCGGTGCGGCGGATGTGCTGGACAGCTCCAGGTCTGATGAAGATACAGTTAGGTCTGGTTTGGTCTGGAATACTGTTGTGAACACATCGTAATTAGCATTGAGTGAAAAATTACCTTTCAGCCATATTAGGTACTCGGTCTCGGAACTGGTGTCAAATGCACTGGCCATATTGGTATCGATGAACGAGTCGTTGGTGATGGGTCTTGGCGCCGAGCAATTCACACCGCTTGGCGAGTATGTACAGACCGTGGAATATATATCGCCACCAGGTCCGCTTACACTGACCGGTGAAGATACGAATGTAACTGCAAATTTATTATTACCGTATCCGCAGATCTGTGGTTGGTCGATACGATATTTTTTTTGGATCTCGAGTGGTGTGGACCAACTATCGGAACTTCGATCATATTTTATTAAATATAATGAGTCGTTCTGCAGATGACCGGTTTTTTGTACATAGATCATTCCAACATCTCCATTGCTATTGGAATCCATATCATAGTTAGGATCCATGTGAACGGTGACCACGACTGCTGGTGTCGACCAAGTTAAAGTAGTTGTATTGAAAATGCTGTAGACCGTCTTCTGATCTGTCTGCGTGGACTGGTTGCCATCGGCATCATTCAACCAGACCAGCATGAAATTACCGTTGTTCAGCGATGTGATCTTTGGTATCATGTCCAGGCCCGAATATCCGCCTGAAACTACCGGTGCTGGGGCGCTCCAGGTGTCGGTTATGACATTAAAAATACTGTAATTCAACTCAACATCATTACCAGTGTTCAGATCATTGTCGGGGTCCACTTCCCAGGCTGCAATGGTCACACCATTAGTGCTGTAATAATCGGTTGCCGCTACCGGGTTGCCCTCGATCATTGAATTATCTGTTATCTTGTTCTTCGATGACCAATAACTATTGAAGGTTGAATACACTATTTCAGCCGAGTCAATGGATGCAAATGGGTCTGAAACATCGGGGGCATCGTACTCATGTGTCCATAGCACCATTGGCACACCTTCAGACGTAAATATTGCATTTGGTGACGAGTCAATATTTGAGTTCTGGTCCACCAATGCAGGTGTTGACCAGGTTGAGGTGTAAGCATTCCAGAATGTATAGGATACATCCATTGCCCCCGGCAGTTCACCATAACCACTGTCGCGTATCCAAACTGACATGCCATCTCCGGCACTGCTGTAAGTACCCGATACTGCAATGCTTGGATCGTCATCATAAAGCAGATCGTTTGTCAATTGAGTGCCTGAACCTGAGCCTCTACCGCGGGTGCCTGTACCTGTACCTGCACCTGCACAGGTCTGATGATCATTAAAGGCAGGGTTCAATGCACCTTCCAATGCACCTTCTGGCCGTTCGGACACCTTCCAACCGGTTGTTGGAACCCAATTGATCTCATTCAATACACCTGAAGCACCACCACTACGCGTGAACTGCAGGTTCTGGGTCCACGGGCCGCCAAGTGGGTTGAACTCTTTCTCATAAGACCGAACCTTAACCTTCAACGTAAGGCTTTCGGTGCATACACCCGAAACATCCCAACTAGGTATCTTGATCGACCCTGTTACATCACCTTTTAGCTCGAGATCTGCGGAGACCGTGCCAATTAACCGCCAATCTGCCGAGATCCCGCCACCGCCTACGAGTTCGATGCCCGGTTTTATCTCTGCTTGGGTCATGGAAAAACCGCTGTCGAAATTCATGGTAAGCTCGCCGTGCGGACTTATAGATATATCTATTTTAACGGCACCGAGGCTTGAGAGCCTGATCGTAAACGGTCCGATCTTTACATCAGGGAGACTGATTTCACTGGGTATGCCCAAAACCTTGTTCAAGGGTACTTTGATCTTTGCAGAGGCGGTAATACTCATGCCATTGAATGTTGGTGGCATACCTGCACTGAAAGAACCGGTAATAGAAAGCTTGCCTTCTCCATCATAACCCATGACCGTCATCTTCAGCTCGCCCTCACCTTTGACCTCGATCCTCCCCGAAAGATATGCATCCGCTCCAAGAGTTACCTTTAACGAAAACTTGTAATCGCCGCCAATGTATGGGATCGCTTTGGGGACACTGATGCCAATATCCTTTTTATCAACTATCGTCCATGTGATGGAGAATTTGAGCTCTTTGGCCAAAAACTCTGCTTTCAAGTTATCGCTCAGGCCTGGTATGGTCAGCGGCTTTGCGTCGTCAACGATATTTTTCAGCCACCATGGGAGTTTCCAGACCTTAACTTCGAATGTATAAGGCACAGATTCCATGCCCGATTCCGTAGTTGCAATTACCTTAAAAGTGGAATCTTTTTCCAGCTCGCCCATATCATAATCTTTCCACACCCAGCCATCTTTATCGTCAGTATCTATAAACTTGGTTTTGTCATCGATCATGAACCTGACCTTTTTTACCTTTTCATGGGGGGAGTTCACGTGTGCGGTAAAATCATTTTTCGTTTCAATGCCGTTGATAAAAAATCCCTCATATTTCATATCAACCTTATCAACCACTGGGCCGACATCCAGCTTTTTCTCACCAATATTATTTGTTTCAACGATCTCCTTGACCTTATTATCGGGGTCTGCAACAGCCTTAAATTTGGAATTAAGATCTGTAACTTTCCAGTTGTACGATATAACTTGTACGCGCGGTGTCATGGCCATATTCTCGGTGTGTAATTCTTTTGCCTTACCTGTGGTTTTATTGACCTCGTAAAAGATCACGTCGAATTTCTTGGTCGCTGTTGTATCCTCACTCTTGAATTCAACACTGACTTCCACATCTACATCCGAGATCTTACCATTACCATCGGTATTGATGCCCTTAAAAGCGATATCTTTATTCTGCAGAATTATGTCCGAACCTATGGTAATGAGTGTCTTTTTAGTATCCTGAATACCTTTATTGTGAAGTAACATTACTATTGTATAAACACCAGTCTCACCGTCACTTGGAATGGTCAATGATGGATAGATCGTATGCTGCTGATCTTTATTAATGGAAAAACTATCACTTTTTCCGTCAACATTTGTCCCGTCAGGATTGTGTAGATTCGTCTCTGCGCGAGCGCTATCATAATCTTCACCTGCGCCGATTACCCCGGTTACTTTGATGGTTTGACCCAGGTCATATGCGGTTTTATCGGCCGTGAGGGTTTGTATCCAAAGCTTGCCCGACTGCTCGCCACCATTTATATCTAGCTCGCCCCAGTCACATTCGACCAGCCAACCTTCACCACGAAGGTCAATAACTATTTTAATTGTATTGCTCATTTGTATAAACGCCGGGTTCACAACGAACGTAGAGGTGCTCCACTGATCATTCGCACCCGTTAATGTGCCAAGATAATTATCGTTAATATACACGGCATCGACCTCGAACTCGCCGTTCGTATTGGGTGTTTCATCCACATCCCAAACACTTAATGTAAGTACCGCGTTAATAATTGCATCTACCGAGGTATTGATCGGAATATCAAATGTAATAGAACCAGAGGTGTAATAATCAAGACCGCCTCCCGTATCGGTTATTGCCGCCTCGCCCCTACCTCTTCCCCGTGTGCCTTTCGGTTGGGTGCCGCTCGTGGTTCTCGGGCTCTTAATGTTTTCATTTCCAGGTGGCTCGATCCTTGATAAATATCTCAAAGGATCGTTGATACTATCAACTTCGGACGTTGTGGCAAATATCTCCTGTTCGAAGGCTCGTAAATCTTGGATCGTTTGGTCTATCGCATCCATGGTCATGTTTCTGCCGATTATCGAGCCCATCTTTGCATATTCACTAAATGAAGAATATATTTCAGATGCAATGATAGTATCAGCCTCGGCGGTAGAGCCTTCGAAATCCCAGGTTTGGGTCTCGTCGTTGAAATTGTCCGCCATATATTCGAATGCCGCCTCTTGATCGCCACTGGTCCAAACAGTATGGGCGCTTTCAAGCAGGTCGGAGTCTTCATTCTCTACACTGCCGATTTGATCTTGACCATCTGTAGATGTGTCGAGCCAGTTGTTTGGGGCGACTATGACCAAGGTGCACGAAAACAACATGATAATGACGATCATGGATGTAAAAATGACTTTCGTCATTTTTTTCGTTTCAAACTTAAGATTTTCAAAAAAATCTACGATATTCTTAATGTTCTTAACCAAATCCGTCCTCTCCTTTTTAATTATATAATTTCTCTTCGATAATACGGAATATTTACATATTTATATAATTTACTGAGCAACTTAGAGAAAAAGAAATTAATACCATTAAACTGCATACAGCACCGCCACGATGACGAAAATATCTTATAACCCTCTGATAATCGATGATGATTGACGGGCGAGCTGAGTGGCATCCTTAATCATAATGATATGGAACATTTTCATCGACCGTTCCGATGGATTACTAATGTAAACCACTGGTGGAAGGGAGACCACTGCAAGTTATGATCGCTTGGGATGTTGGAAAAGTAAAAATGTAAAAGTCAAATATTAAACCTCAACAATTTTTCATAAAAAAATTGTCTGGAACTAAGAATTCTTAAAAATGCATTACAATTAATTCAGAATTCTTACCCAGTCAAAAGTAGGAGTTAATTGTTAGATGGTTCACTGATCATTTGGTCTGTCGGTCTGCTCGTCAGCTGGTCTATCGGTCTGCCGGTCTATCGGTTTATCGGTCTATCAGTCTACTAGTTGACCATGTGACTAACTGACCAGTTGACCAGGCGATCGTTGGGGGAGGGGAGACCACTACTCTTTTATTTGACATGTCACAATTCAGCAATTAAACTGCTGTGCGACCTGAGATAACTCTATAATAATGCTGCCATGTAACCTGTGGCTGCTCGGCAATAAAACTGCTATCTATCTATTAATTTTTTAGTGAGCCTGGATCTATAATTAATTAAAATAAATACACCCATGCTAATTATGACTAGAGGCAAATCAAATCCGGGTATGAACCCTTCTTTGGGCTTATCATTTTTAATTTTGACTTCAATGGATTTCGGGATAGAGAACCGTTCTCCATTATACGCTTTTACGGAAATCGTTAATAACCCATTTTCTTCATTCTTTGTATTCCACGAATATTCCCAACTGGAAAAATTATTATGGGCGCCCAGGGCATCAACCGATATCCAGTCTCCATCTCCTATTCTGATCGATACATCCAATATTTCTTCACCAAAACTCGTTCCGGTGATGACCATAGCATCTTTGACATTTGTGCCGTTTTGTGGTGAAACTATCTCGGCCCCAATATTTACAACTTTGAATAGCAGTTCGAATGGGTTTGAATGCTCGATACCGTCGAAAGACCTAATATAAATATAATTCAAGCCGTTCGTAACAGTTCTCGTGTCCCATTCAAAGCTCCAGTCAGTGGTCCCCTCAGCCTCAAACCATTCACCGTAATCGAGATCGTTGATATTGTACTCCACCGCTTCGATGGATCCTTTACTGACCGCTGCCGTGCCGCTAACGGTGATCATATTATAAACCTCGTCAAAATTGTTATGAGACGACATGCTGATGGTCTGGTACTCCTCGCCAAGTGCTTTTCGCACTGCTTCAAAGGCATCAACAATACCCCAGCCATAATCTTTATTGTATTTCGGGTCGATATCGGGGTAAGATATGTGGCCGCGTGTCTCAGAGGTCTCTTTAATTATTTGTTTGATCTGTTCGGGTGATAGATCGGGGTTTGCTTCAATTAGCAACGCCGCCAACCCGGCCACATGCGGGCACGCCATGGATGTACCGGTCATTGGTTGATAACCGGTGACCAAACCCGCGGGCGTTGTTGAATATAGTGCCGACATGATATCTTCACCGGGCGCCACTACATCTGGCTTCAACTCGTCGGAATCATCGGTATCACCGTCATCGGCTCTGGGGCCACGGTTCGAAAATGTGGAAATTTCGTCATCTTCTCTGGATGCGGTTTCATGTTCGTCAATTGATCCCACCGTGATGGCCCCGTCCGCGGCTGCCAGGCTCGAGAAACCATTATTGTTGGGCCCATCGTTACCAGCCGCAACAACCACGACCAAACCTGCATCAACTGCGGTATTTACCAATCTACCATGCGCGCCCTGCCCGTCATCATTACCTCTAAAAAGGTCACCTATGCTTATACTCAAAACACCGATACCATACTCATTTTTTTTGTCAATACACCATTCAATTCCCTGCACGACCTGATCGCCAGGGGTTAACCCAATATCATTCAATACCTTCACATCGATCAATTTTGCATTGGGGGCTATGCCGATATACTGCCCTTCTTCGCCACCAGTACCCATTGCAATACCCGCGCAGTGGGTTCCATGGCCGTCCTCGTCATCGGGGTTCATCTCACGCGGCACGCGCAATGTACAATCATAGCCGGCGATGTATTTGTTCACCAACGATTCGTGCCTGTCATCCACTCCGGTGTCTAATACCGCAATCACTACATTACGGCCAGTATACCCCAGCTCCCGAGCGGTCTCAGGAGAATATTCGACCGACTGGCGCGCTTTGATGGACTGGGCCGACACATCAAGAGCTGGCGCTAGATACGGCTGGAGCTCGACCATTGCAATATTTTGTAAAGTTTGGGCCTGGATGACCTTTGCTAGTGGTACTTCGCGTGCACACACCGTGGGGATGTATCTCGCAATGTACGAGATATTTATTCCAAGTGACTCTAGAATCTTAATGTCATTTCTGGTCGGATTTTGGTAGTAGTTGATATAAAGGTTCACCAGTTCCTCTATGCCGTTTGCGATTTTTTGGTCTAATATATCATCTAATCTATTATGGTCCTGGTCTCGGAGCCAGTTAGACCACGAATTGGTACTAAAAGTTGACTTGTTTTCACTTAATTGATTTGATTTAATATAGTTCTTCGAAAAGTTTTCATTGATAGAAAGAGTTACCTGGCTAATGATGATAAATATAATTATTAAGGCCATAATGGATGCAATAATTGTTGAAGATTTTTTTGAGATTCTCATAACGGAATTCTCCATAAAATTCAATAATTTCAATAAAATATTGATTTGTGCAATTAATGATATCTGAATATTTAATATAAAAATTTTAATCTATTATAAAATTATCGTTATTTTACGGTTAATAGTAGTTTTTCAATATCAAAGTACTCCTATAAATTTAATTGATAAGTTTCAAGATGGCCGACTAATTAATCATATCCCTCTGACCAGAGTGCATTCAAGTACCAATTTTTAATATCAAAAAGAACAGTTTTATCGTTATAAGACAAATTTCGAAGTACAAAGAATTGGTTACTTATTTGAATTCTGGCACCATAGGTTTTCAGAAGTTCAAAAACTGAATCGATTAGTGGATTATCCATATTGCCAAAAAAAGTTACATAAGCGATTTTCTTCGACCGTAGTTTACTAATTAAATTCTCTATTAAAAAATCACCGGCATCGGGGGTCTCAAAGGTTAGATCCGAAATATATCCACAACGTCGTTTAGTTGTATTGATATAACAGTAAGCTCTTAGAATATTACCTTCATATACGAAATCCGTATCATACTTCACTACAGGGTTATCGAAAATGCGCCATTGAACATATTTCTTATCCTGGTCTATATGGATTAAATTTGGATATGTTTTTCTTAAACGCTTATATAAACTATTAAGATCCTGGTAGGAGCGTAATTTTTGTACTATTTTAAATTGACCTTTTAACGAATCCTCCTTATTCGTTAAGGTTTTATTTTTTGATATTGATTCGCTTTTTGATTTTGGTGTTTGTTTTAACTTACCGCTCAAAGCGTGAAAAATACCTTCTATTATTTTTCCTACGGTTGTTTGTTTGTTTCTAATAGCCTTAAGTACATTTTTTATTTTAGATTGAATAGAATCAAAGATAGTAGCGCCAAAATTTAAAATGATTTTGGCTTCTCCTAAACTTTCAGCATATACTTCAAACTTGAGTTTTTTCCTCCAGACCCTCCCAGCAGATGTATAACCCCAAATACAGCACATCTTCTTTTCTTTGCATTTATTAACTGTGTACTCATATAAATCTTGAAATAATGTTCCACCTCGGTAATTGGGGTCCAATAAACTATTCTCGCTTTTACCTGAAAAATATCTATCTCCACCTATGTTTATATAAATTGGAATCATTCCTTGTGTTCCCACCAAGCGATCCTTTTCTTTATCTTTTATAATTCCAAATACATATGACTCTGGATAATTACCTCTGTATTCCCAAGCCCAGTGCTCAGGTCTACGGTTATCTCCATGAGTAGCATTATGAAAAGCTATGATATCTTTAACCTCTGAAGACTTTACATCTCTAATTTCCAAATTTTTTTTCATTATTTTTACACCTGGGCTTTCTTAGGAATTCAAAATTCCAATATTTAGAGACAATACCGTTATCAAACAAATCGTATTAAATTCTTAATAAATCTAGAGTTTTTTAAGATTTAATTTGTAAGTCTGGCTCTTTTTCAAATTTTCGATAGTAATAGAGATGATTCCAATATTAATTGTTTTTTCGGATTTCTTTGAGATAATTTTACAAGATGGTTCTATTTCTATCTTATGATTATTTACCAGTTCTTCTGGTACCTGTAACTTGAATGTTATTTTATTTATTTCTTTGAAGGTTCTAAATATCCAGGTAAATTCGGTCCTATTTTTGTTAGGGGAATAACTATCCCAAATGATGCTATTTCGAGCGTGCCACCACTTAATAATCTTTGATCCAGTATCAAAATATGCATGATTCTTTTTGCCCCACTGAAGTGCTTTTTTATACAGCTCATAACCTCCAGGGTAGGTGGAATCATCAAAGGAGGTATTATGCCAAAGTATGGATAATAACCCATGGCAGTTCTTGACGGTTTTCATAAGTTGAAATAATTTTTTTCCTGCATTATCTGTAAATTCATCATTATCTTCGCTTGTAATCCCTCGGTCCATAACAATCAAAGGTAACTCGGTAAGATTAATTGGTGAGCTGGATTCAAGGTCGTAAACAAAATATGGTAAGCACAGCCCGGCTCGGAAACCGGCAGAACACGAAAAACCAACCGTGGAATCATATTCAAAACCACAAGCCGCCTGGGCATGCCAGGTTTTTACCGGGTCAAGGCGTAAATAATGTTGTCTTATACCGGAAGTTCTTGATTTAACTATTTGTTCTAATAATTTTTTTTCATTTTGTAATCTTTCCTCACTAATAAAAGATCCAAAACTACCATGTAATCCAACCTCGTAGCCTCTTTTATACATAATCTTGATAATATTTTCTACATTTTTATCAAGCATATAAGCGATTTCCAGGCCCTTATAATCTTTTCTATCTTTTCGTTGTTTTTTCATGGTTGTGGTTAACGCACCGAAGAAGAAGGTAGATGGATAACCAAATTTTTTTTCCAAGGCTAATATCTTCTCAAAGGTCCAATATGGGTCATTATGATAATTTTTGAAAACTTTCGGTAACCCAGAAATTGCATCTTTTACTTTAAAGTTTAATGCATCCGCAGCAATCTTTTTAAATGTAAATTTTTTAACTTCGTCTATATCATGGCTCAACCAAATGGCAAAATCATGGTTATTGGGCCAGTACCATTTTTGTAATAATGGAATGTTCTTATGTCTAAAACAGAACTTGATTAAATCCTCCAAAAACATTATAAAATGGTTAACCCAAGGGGTCATTTGTTTATTATTTTCTAACAATAAATTATTTGATTCATTTAACCGTCCAAACTCATCTAATTCGTTTTTATTTCGCTCGTGTGTACAGGTTAGAACGTAAAAAACAGATGAAATTATGTCCAATCCTGAACCAATGAATAAACCGTCTCCATGATATGTGAGCTCCAGTAAATTTTGATTTTCATATTTCGATGGTGAGATGAATTTTAGAAATAGTTTTTCTCGTGATCGTGTTTTAGAATAAAAAAAAGGATAAATAACAGGCAATCCCAAATTCATGTTGGATTTCAAAAAACCATATACATTAGATGGTTTGAAAATACTTATACTATAACCCTCTTTTTTCAAAATTTCCTTACTTTCAATTATATTTTTATAAAAAGGAATATTAATTACACAGCCACCTTTATTCAAATAATCATGCACATCATTTGTAGGCAGACACTTACCATATGTAATGATCAATGGGGTAGTTATTGGATCAATTTTTATTGGCTCAACATTTTTTAAAAATGGTATTCCTATAGTAGATAATATTAATTCAAAAACATACTCCGTTTCTGAAGTAGGTTCTTGAGCGTAATGTAAACCTATCATCAGACTTACCCATAAACTTTGTAGTGTTTATATTACTTTCGGAGAATGTATATTCGTTAGCTGGATATTTAATCATATTCCCTTATTAAAACATGGGATATTTCGTTTAATTAATGTGTAGTTTGATAATTGATTGTTGTATTAATAATATATACTCCCCTGACTGAAGTCTCGGGTATCTTGATAATTTTTTGGCGTATTGAGTTCTTGGAATTAATTGTTAATAGGTTTTAAAAAACCGTTACTTTCCAGATATTGCATAACCTTCTCGGCACTCTGTTCTACAGTTTCATTATCCGATTCAATAATAATCTCGGGGTTCGGCGGCTCCTCGTACGGGTCATCTACACCCGTAAAATCCTTTATTATACCTTCACGCGCTTTTTTATACATGCCCTTCACATCGCGTTTCTCACATTCCTCGATCGTGCACTTGACAAATACTTCAGTAAAATTAGTGGTTTCCTTACGCGCGTTCTCGCGGGCAGCTATATACGGCGACACGAAGGCGGGTAATACGGCTACGCCATTACGGCTCAACATCATAGCAACAAATGTTACGCGCTCGATGTTCTTATCGCGATCTTCTTTGGAAAAACCCAGATCTCTAGTCAAGGACTTACGTACAATATCGCCATCCAGGCGCTCGACCTTCATGCCGTGCCCTTTCAGTTTTTCTGCAACTAAATCTGCAACCGTGGTTTTACCTGAACATGGTAAACCTGTAAACCATAATACGAATCCTTTATGCTCCATAATATCACCTATTCTTTATTATTGATTGACTGTTCTATATTTCAATTTTTTATTTGGATGTTCTATATTTCGATTTATTATTAGAATGTTCTATATAGCGATTAATTATCAGGATGTGTGATTTATTTACGTTAATTCATTTATGCATCCTGACATCTCAACGACATGTAGAACATCCCAACGTCTCTTCGATATATCCAACATATCATAATGAATTTGATCATTTTACGAATGGATCTTGATAACTCTTGATTACCTCCACGACCTCTGGCCGCATCATTTCCTTTGGCGGTGTATTGCCGGTATTCACGATCTCCCGCACCATGGTTCCTTTAAAGAATATATGATCCTCCGGCGGATGTGGACATATCTTCTCGTTCACGGGCCCGCTGCAGATCTTACAATGTGAAAAAGATTTGAAGAAGAACGGTTTGATCCCCAGGTCGGGGAAGTTTTTGAAGATCTCGTGCGCATCGTACGGCCCGTAGAAGTCGCCAACACCGGCATGATCTCGGCCAACTATGAAATGTGTACATCCGAAATTTTTACGCATTATCGAGTGGTGAATTGCCTCCTTTGGCCCGCCGTAGCGCATTTCGGTTTTGAGGATCGACATGACCGCATGTTCTTTCGGATAATAATTATCAATGAGTGCCTTGTAACTCTCCAAGATCACCTCATCTTTGAAATCGCCAGCCTTTTTTTTACCGATGATCGGATTGATCAGTAAACCGTCGACAAATGTCAATGAGGCTTTTTGTATATATTCATGCCCGATGTGTGGCGGGTTTCTGGTCTGGAATGCCACGATCGAGCCCCAACCGTTCTGCTGGAACAGTACGCGGGATTCTTTCGGCTTCAGGTAATGATCGTCAAAGGGGTTCTTATATGTCTGGATAAGTTCAATTTTCCCGCCAAGAAGGTGTTTCTGCATCTCGTTGGTGCGTTTCACACCGGGATGGTTCTCATCGGTGGTGCCAAATACGGTTTTGGCATGGTTCGTTTTATCAAATTCGTAAACATCTTCCACCGCTAAAATTGCGGAAGGCCCGTACGGTCCGATCAATGCAACAGAATCGCCGGGTTTGGCCGTTTTGGCAACATCCTCCGAGACATCGAGTACGATGGGTATTGTCCATGGAAGATCATTTGACAATCTGGAATGTTCTAATACCGATCGGTATTCATTCTTTGTTAAAAATCCCTCGAGCGGGCTGAACACGCCTTGAGCAATATTTTCGATCTCCTGGCACTGCTCGGCGTTCACCTGGACCCTAATGAATTCGTTAATTTCAGCCAGAGTTTTCTCTCGTCTGTCATCCGACATTTCCAGCTCGATCAATTTACCGCCGTGTGGTTCGATCATGATTTTTGCCTCCTATTTTTACTAGTCGAGATATCCAAGATTTCGCAGTCTCTCCTTTATTTTCTCCTCATCTTCTTTTGTGAATGCATCCTCTTTGACTTGCTCCTCAGAGCTTGAGATTATTTGTCGTAGGACAAATGTAGTATAACTTGATAATGAATTGAATCCGGTACCTTCGATCTGTTTTTTTATCTTATTGGCCAAAGGAGTTGGGATCGAAATGGTTGTGTACTTTTTTTCCTGCACGATATCACATCTTAGAGATACAGATCATTGATGGGCATGTTAAAGTAATTAAGCTCGCCCGGAGCTGTAATTAAGTGTAATTATATTTAACTAAATATCATTAACCGTATATTAAGGTTGCCCCGAATAATGAGAGATGGTCCACCGGTCTGCCGGTCTGTTGGTCTATCAGTCTATCGGTCTACCGGTCTATTGGTCTATCGGTCTATCAGTCTACTAGTCAACCAGGTGACTAACTGACCAGCCGACTAGTTGACTAACTGACCAGTCACAATCCACATCCTTCCAGTTTTTCATCATTAATACCCACATCCCACAAGTGGTTTAGATCATTAAAGATTTATAACGTCCACATCCCAAATCCCTAATTATTTAAAAATTAATTAATAATTACGTATCTTCTCTATGATTCCCCTAATAAGCTCTCTTTCATCTTCAATTATTGTTCCGTTTACTATCACATCGGCCCCGGCATCGATCTTTTCTTTTGCAGTGTCTCCGTCTCTTATACCGCCGCCGATGATAATTGGTATCTCGATATGTTCACGTATTGCCTGCACCATTTCGTTCGAAATAGGTTTTTCCGCACCAGACCCAGCATCAAAATAAACACAGCTCATACCCTCCTTTTCCGCATATACCGCATGATCGACTGCTTTTTCGATGTCATCTATATCGATCTTATCCAATTTTACCCTTCGTTCAATAGTGGTCGGGTTTTTACTGGTGCTTACGACAACATACCCTGTTGAGATCGATTTAATGCCCCATTTTTTTATAAGTGGTGCGCCTTTGGCTTGTTCTTCTACACGATATTTGCTCTCCAACGAATTCAACAACACCATAAATAAGATATAATCTGCATTTTCAGAGATGGCTAGTGCAGAATTTGGAAACAAGATTGTCGGTAGATCAACATTACCTTTAATTGCGGCTACAGTATCATATACCAACTTTCTACTCCTTACTGTCGTTCCGCCCAACATAATAGCATTAGTGCCATAATTTTCACAGATCTTTGCTATTTCCCCCGCATCTTTCGGTGCTTGTTTGTCAGGGTCTATTAATGAAAAATGGAGTTTTTTATTTTGTTGCAGTAGATCATCTATCATACTCATATTTACTCTCCATAACCTCTCCACATCCACAACATAATAATATTTAATGATTTCGGCAATATGGTCGAGTTAAGTTACCGTGCTTTTTTCATGATGTCTATTGGAATTTCAACGCTACCAGTCGATTTCATCTTTAAAACGAGAAATTAATGAAAGAAAATTCTAAATCCGAAGTTCGAATCTCTAAACAAATACTAAATCCTAAATTCCAAACATCAGCATGATAAACTAGTTTGAGACATTCTTATTTCGGATTTATTTAGAGTTTAGAGATTCGAATTTCATACTTCGGATTTATCTCTTAATAAAAAAAACAAGTAATTAATCTCACCGGTTGAAGTGAATGTTAAAGTATCATGATCTTAAATTGAATGATATCTTAGACAGGTTCTGGCAAAAGGTGATCTTGAAATAATAAAGAAGAAAAGAAATAATTTTTTAGATTTCTCAAATCAAGTTAATAAAATGCCTTTTGTATTAGTCCAAATATCCCAACGCCTTGAGTCTTTCTTTTACCTTTTCTTGGTCTTCCTTGGAGTAAGTTGATACTTCTTCCTCTTCCTCAACCTGTTTGATAACCTCTTCAAGAATGTAAGTAATATATTCCTGGGTGGATTTGAAATCCGTCTTTTTAACACGATTCTTGATTTTTTTTATACAAGTCCGCTGGTATTCCAACGTTGATTACCTTAGCCATTTTCGTACCTCTAATTTGTTTCAGCTGGTAAATAGAATCAATAATATATAATAACCGGTATAATATCATAGAAGGGCTTGACAAACTTGTCATAATATGACTTGACAGAAGTTTTACCTTTTCCATACACAGAATTACAAAAAGACCATGTAAAACGTCAAATTCACCTTAAAAGAGACCGAAAAAGGTAACTGGATATACATTTTTAGAAAGCATACACTAACCTGTAGAATACAGCATATACAGTTAAACTCGCAACAGATGCAATCTATTCGATGCCTATAAGACTTGCGAGGTTGGTAGTAACCCCGTGTCGCATCTTGTGCAGCCCCACAAGAAGAAGGAAAACACACCCCATACTGACATGGGTGTGTACCTTCTTTCTACCCTTCACGCGAAGCCCTTTCTGCAAGCCCAAATCGTTCTTTAGATGATTGTTAATAGACTCGGCTAACTGACGCTTGCCCTTGTCTTTCTTCATTGCCTTAGGGTTCTTCTGAGCTCGTTCCATGACAATATTACGATAATATGCACCTACTGGCTCAAGGAGTCGCATGCCTTCGTTGATGACCTGCTCGCTTTCGAAGAAACGATCCTGTGCAGATCTTTCCACTGTGCTCGGTCGACCTCGTTTGCGCCGTTTTTCCTTGCCCCAGGCGCCCTCAGACAATGCAGTCTGCTGCAAAGAACGCCCCTGCTCGACAATATTCTTACCTCTACTTCCGAAAATAGTTTGGGCCACAGCGATATTCTCTAGGGTGGCATATGTCCCATCCAC
>JAEHCK010000084.1 GCA_020696345.1 Thermoplasmata archaeon
GCCATGCCTTTTCCTCAACGCTCACCACATAGGCTCTTTACCTATGCAGCTTGAGGTGATTTGAAGCCTGCTCCTGTAAGCCAGCTCCGAGGGACCTACCCTCATCTCTTGTGCAGCTTCGTGGCACACGAATTCTAACCCCAAATCCGAAATAAGAATGTCTCAAACTAGTTTTTCCTGCTGAAGTTTGGAATTTTGATATTTGTGATTTCGGCTGGGGGATATGGGAAGTTCGCCGCGCAGGGTGAATTTGGGTGAAAGACCCGCAGGGTCGTGAACCCATATCCCCCTGTTGTGCGACCGTTGTTTGGCGTTTTTGTTAATTTATCATTTATTGTACAAATATACTATGTTTGCTTAAGCTTGAGCATTATTCTTCCATTGTTACCATATGATCCCAAGACCTGCCAAGATTCCAACAACAATGACAATTGCGCCTACAATCTGATAAAACCGATGTACATTCTCGCCCCATAGTAGCTTTGAGCGAGCAGTCATAAGACGATAAACAATAAAATCGCTTTTTATTAGACCGCAGATTAACATGAACAAACCTACTGCGATCATTAATATTCCCCATAGTGGGTGCATATTCTATTGACCTCCTTTTTCATTTCTTGTAAGTAATGACGAAATATCTGGCCACCTAACCTTTTTAACCCTTAAAGTTACATTTTTCGATGACATCTTTATCGCACAGTATACACATCCATAAAGAAATATTAATCTATTATGGTAAATGCTTAGCCAAACAATGTCGTATAACGGCTCGCGGGTATGCGAAGTGCCACCACCCACATCAACTTTAAACAATATATAATCATATAAAAATTGTGGTGGCATTTGGGTGAGCAAGTGCAACGAAGCGAACCGTATACCCGCGTGTTATGTGATCGAGGCCAAAAGCCGAGATAAACGACCGAAGGGAGTGAAAGTTCCAGACGAAAATATTTCTTTTAATCATATTGATTTAAATTTTTTATTATTTATTTCATCAATACAAGCATCAATTAAAGGTATAACGACTTTATCAACAGGTAATGAATAAATATTATTATTATCTAGGTTCTCGTCAAATGGATAACGGTTCCGTATCTCTTGAGATACTTCATCAGATAAATATGGCCTAGAAAAATCCTTTCCAATTTTATCAGGCCTATAAAGCCCATGAGCAAATTTATCTCGAAGAATATATAATAGTTGACAATTTGAAAACTTTTCTAAGGGTACTATCTTATTCTTAATTTTTTCAAAACCGGAAATTTTTTCCATTTTTTCCTTTATTAATTCTGAACAATATACAATAAACCATTGGTTAGCACTGTGTGAAGCTTCATTATGCTCTTCACGAGATAATCCATTTTTTAAGATCTTAACCCAAGCTTTAGTATGATAATATCTACCACTAAAATATTCATAGTTAACATCAGATTTTGGCATATCAGTAGGAATATATCCAACTATTGCTTTATGGTATAAAAATTGTTTTTTTATTCGAATTAATTCATCAACTAAATTTTTCATTATTTATCCTCCAGTGTCGTTAACATTTTCGTTTGGGATTTCACATAACTCGTTCATATACGCATTGCATATATCACTCCAATTATATGATATATCTGCATTGCGTATTTTATTCCAATTTTGGGATGTATACGCATTGCGTATATGTTTATTTTTGGGGTTGTATCCGACGTGATTGTCCGATATACCCGCCTTTGGCAGACCATTATTCATCATCATTTAGTGAATGAACTTTGACCTCCTTCTTGATACTACGAATGGTTTCTTTCTTCTTGTGGTGCTCTTCCTCATACTGCGTCCGCATTCTGGTGCGGCCATTGTGGTGAACCGGCTGATACCAGTCTGCCGGTCAGTCGGCCATACTAGTTGTCAGTTTTCAGTTGTCAGTTTTCAGTGTGGTAAATTTATGTTGAGAACTAAGAATTTATGGTAACCCCTGACCCCTAATTAAAACTCATACACTCTCACACCCACACACCCACTCACTCCTCCCACTTTCCTAATTCAATGCTTAATATGAAAAGTATAATAAACAATCACCGAGATATCCCATTGTGGTAGTGTGTGGGAAGCTGTCGAGAACATTATCGTATTGTTGTGGTATCCATTAATGGGTGCACTTGGCGCTTTAATAGTGGAATGTGTGTTATTGGTTAATAACTACAACTTGTTGAGCCAGCAAAGTCATTTATATCAATTCAAGATCGTTCTGGCGGTCTTTACCGGTTTCGTTCTCGCATATGTGCTTCAACCGGCTAACATTACACAGGCATTCGCTATCGGTGCAGGTTGGGAAGCGGTGATCTCAGTCATGACCAGACAAGCTAACATGGTCCAAGTGAATGATGCCAAGTTGTTAAGAAAAGTTGAAACCGATGATCTACCCGGACCCGACGATAATCTTCAAAAAACATTAAAAATGATGCAAAAAGCCGGAAATACAGATAGAACTCCTATTGTTGACAGAGAGGGTCGTCTTATGGGTTTGGTGACCGATGGGATGATCGAAAGAAAAAGAAAGAATGGTAAACTCCCAAAGATTCCTGTCAGGGATATCATGATCGGTTCTACCCAAGTGGTCAAGGTGGACCAGAACTATAGTGTTGCAAAAGCAATTAATATTTTGGAACAGCAAACAATTGAGAATAAGGAAGGCCATCGAGTTTTAGTCGATGGTATTACAGTGATCGACCATGATCGTAAAGTTAAAGGCATTCTGGGTCTAAATGATATGAAGGCACTTGACATACCACTACTCAGATTTGGTAGATAGACAGACCTGCACCATGGGATAATTCAAATCCCCAGATTTCTTGAGATTCAATATAGGAAATTAACCAAGCTCTTTCTGCTTTTATTCGCCTATCCATTATATATGATAAATAGCCATTAGGTGATCCTATGGTCCGGTTATTGAAACGAGCATTCATTTTATTCATGATCATTATTCTTGTAAGTTCCTTTTTATTGACTATATTGATAACACCAAACCCAGATATACATGACGACCCAAATTCAAACGACAAAAAGAACTCTGAGAATTCAACAACCACAAATTACACCTACAATATCATCAACACCTACCACCACGACCCACAGGCATTTACCCAGGGGCTGGTATTCGATGTTGAAGATGAAGATGGTGTATTATACGAAGGGACCGGTTTGTATGGAAGGTCGTCATTACGCAAAGTAGATCGGGAAACTGGAAAACTGCTTAAGATCCATAACCTGTCAGACCAATACTTTGGCGAGGGTATCACCATATTCGAGGATAAAATAATTCAACTGACCTGGAAAGCAAAGACTGGTTTTGTCTATGATAAAGACAGCTTCGAGTTATTGCATCAATTCAATTATTCCACCGAGGGTTGGGGAATTACCCATAACGGCGAGCGGTTGATCATGAGCGACGGCACGGCAAAGTTGTATTTCATTGACCCCGAGACATTTCTGGTGACCGGCAGCATCGAGGTTGCTGACCAGGATGGCCCGGTGACCAAGCTTAATGAATTGGAATATATTCGAGGTGAGATCTATGCCAATGTCTGGCAAACAGACCGTATCGCGAGAATTTCGCCCAGGACCGGTAATGTCACCGGCTGGGTAGAACTGGACGGCCTGTTATCGGCAGAGGACCGGACCGGGGGTGCGGGTGTTCTGAATGGCATAGCATATGTCGCTGAAAATGATAGGCTATTTGTGACCGGCAAGAAATGGCCGAAATTGTTCGAGATCGAGTTGGTCCCGATATAAAAAATTAAAACCTAAGTTTAAAAATATAATCCAGGACTCAACTCTGTATGGTATCTGTTCAGCATAAACTCAGTTTGGCATCTGTTCAGCATCAATTCCGCCTGGCAACTGTCCAACATCAATTAAGCTCTGCCACTGTTCAGCATTAAATGAACAATGCCACTGTTCAGCATTAATTCGGCTCGTCATTATTATCCATTTCAACCAACTGCTTAAGAAGTGATTTATTAGGATCGATTAGAAACGGCTTATTTGAACCGGACATATTAATTTCAACAGGTTTGGCAGCATATGTCCCGTCGAGACAGTGTGGTGTTTTTATTACTATTGGCACTGGTTTATTCTTGACAGGTAATTGATCCTTACTGATCACTATAGGTTTCGGCTGTTGACTGTTTGAGCTGATTTGCATTGCAGTTGGTAATTTCTCTTTATTAATGGCCTCATGTCTCATATTTTCCCCTCGTATGGAGGGAGAGGCCATTGGCCTGGAAGATAAACCTGGTTGATACACACCCGACTGCTTTCCTGTACTGGATAATGGTTCTACACTTATTGGTTTACTATTTTGTTTCTGAATTGGTTGAGCTATTGCAAGCATTTTACTTTCAACAGTTATTACAGGTGTTTGGGGTTTATGTACTAATGGAGATCGTAGTCTCGTTTCAGGTTGTGACGAGGGTATGGCTGGTGATGGATTGTCTACTGGTGGTTTTACCTTTGTATCAATTAAAACGCTCAATATCTCTTTGGTACCAACGAGTTGCCTAATATTGCCATCCCAGGTAGGTAATATTGATGCATATTTTTTCTCGATCTCATTTAACAAACTGCTTGCGATCCTTCGTAACCTTTTCGAGCCCTTGCCAGAAAATATTAAGGCAAGATAAACATTCTCCCTGCGTTCGATCAGGATCTTTTTCTCACCTAACTTGAGCTCATCCAGGATCCAATCTTTTTCTTCTTCCGATCCATCCTTCGCGAACGAGTCGCGTATGAACTCCTGAACCACCGTGAACATACCCGATATGATCACATCGCCCACATTGGCTTTCGATTCTCGCCTAAGGTGATTGATCAAGGTCCCGCTCTTATGTATCAAGAACACTTCTTCCACCGAAAATCGGGTCATTTTGCGGTGGACCAACAACACAACCACCAGGATCATTACGATAATGATGATCAAGAACGCGAAGATCTCCATGATCAAGTCCCATAATGTTGGTATGTCAGGGCCTTTGTTCAAGATAACTTTTACCTCAATGGTTTGTGAAACATTGTACTCACCGTCGCTGACGGTTAATGTAATTTGTTTGGGTAGATCTGGTGAGCCAAGAAATATCAATTGAGAACCGGAGAGTACTACAAACTCATTATCCAGTCTGAATTCCAGCTCGCTGAGATCGTTATCAATGTCAATAATATATGGGGCCAGGTCCAGTAACCAGCGCATGTTCTCATAACCTTCCTGTATCGGTATTGTCAGGATCACGGGCCGGTCGTTCACGGGCAGCACAGTTATCGAAACCTGATCTTCAGAGATTGCGCCAGTGGGATCGGTTGCCCGGAAATAGACATCTTCTGTACCGAACCAGTCAGGGTCTGCATGGAGATTCACAGTGAGATCCGGATTGATGGTGATATTAATGAAAGTATTACCGGTTGTATAATAAAGAGCATCACCGTCAATATCTTCGAAATATTGATCGATATTGAAAGCATTTACCATTTCTTCGTCTTCCTTGAACGTTATGTCGGGAATATTGTCGATCAACGTTGGCGGGTAATCTTCAGTCACATTGACCTGTATGCGTTGTGAACATATATCTATACCATCCGATACGATCAAATAGACTGGGAAGTTTCGATTTAGACATTCTTTTGAATAGTTCAGTATAATTATCATATTATTATCAGGATCGATTCTAATACGATCCACCGGTTCAGATGTCGAAATGGTAAGCTCCCAAAGGTCGTTATCATTATCATGAACATACAGTGTGAGGTCGAAGCGGTATTCCAGGTCATACCTGACAAATAAGTTGGGTACACCGCTGATGACCGGCGGGTCGTTGACCTGTAATACTGTAATTTCAATAGTATCCTCTGCCAGTGCACCCATGGGGTCGAGCGCACGAAATGTTACTTCCTCTATACCTGTCCATTCCGAGTATGCCGAGATATCGACCGTATTGTCATCCTCATCGATCGTGATGTTCGTGTGCGATTTTCCCAATTGAAAAAATATCGAATCGTCATCCGGATCCTGGAAATAATCATCAAGATCGAACACGTTATACTTTGTTTCACCTTCAAAAAGCACGACATCGGGCAGCTCGTCAATTAATTTTGGTACATTATTGCTTGTGACTTGGATGGTGATCACTTTATATGAAGTTGAATTCCCATCTGTAACTGTGATGGTGGCAAAAAATATTTCTCCAACCAGAGATTGAGGATAAGTATAGGTTGCTTTTAGGCCATCAATTGAGATAAAATCACCGTCATGGCCGCAGGATATCTCAAGAACCAATTCGTCTTTTGGAGTCTCCAGGTCATACACATATGGCGCATGATCGAATGTATACGGGTCATCATAGTGTATCATCAGGTCCGGTACCTGATCAATAATAGGTTCATCGTTGACGGGCGTGATATTGATCCAAAGCGGTTGTGAGATATAAAGATGCTCGGTGCTCCACAGCCAGAGTTCCACGAGATCGGAACCGAACAGATCGGGTTCAACCATGAAGATCAACTTATCGTTGGTGCTGTTCTCGCCAACCACAGTGTACAATGAAGTATTTTCACCAGTGAGATACCAATAAAACTCGATACCTTTCGTATCTGCTACAGGTTCATGATCGCCAAGATCCAATAACCACGGTGGTGAATCCTCGGGCTTCATCTGGTCAGGCACGCACCCGTGTATTTCCGGGATATCGGAGCTTTCCACAACAGTGATGTTCACATAAGCATGATCAACCAGGTCATCATTATCACGCACCATCAAGATCACACCATATGTTCCTGGCTTGGAATATTTATATACCTGATCACTTCCGCTCCGAAACGTGGCATCGCCAAAATCGAAAAGATGTGTAGAGATCGTACCATCAGTATCGAAAGACTTCGAGCCATCGAACTCTACGGTCTGATTCACTGCAACTAATGTCCTACTGGCACTCAAAACCGCGTTAGGTGGTGTGCCGAGCATTGGCTTGAAATATATATCCACAATTGTGTCCTCTGCCGGTACATTTGAAAGTGCAATACCCGAAGTATCAGTGAAGAAATAATCGGTGCCATCTTGCCAGATCTCACCGTTCACGATCACTTCATACGGTTTGGGTGTGTCAATGAATTTTAGTTCCCTAATCTCATGGTCTGCATTTATGGTCACAGTTAAATGATCTTTCTCGATGAAGTACCATTTATAATAGTTAGAGTTATCATTCGGATCAAAGCCGAATACTTTCCGGCACTCATCCTCATACATGGAACGGCAGAATATATGTAAAACCTTGATGTTCTTTGTGTCGACAATCAAAGCATTAGTAGCGGTTGTGTATACAATATCAATTTGTCCTTCATGGCTAGTGTTCAAACGTTCAACATAATAATGCGTCTGCCGGCCGTCGCGCGGGTATCTTAGGTGGTACTCATAGGTCTCCTTCATTTCCGAGTCAATTGTACGGTCGGCAAGGAATGGTATGGTGGATAGCATTAGAAATGTGATGTACAATGCTATGGCTATAACCTTCCAGCTGCGGCGGGTCGGCTTTGACCTATTTTGTCTCGAATCTGGCACTCTGGTCGATCTTTTTCCATTCATTATTATACCTTTCTTTTCCTTTTCTTAAAATAGCTTAATTTTCTCTTAACAACAATTAACATTAAAAGTAAAATGACTGGCAGGATCAATACGGGGAATTCCGGAATACACATAACATAAACCTTCCCGGCATTATTATTGAAATCCGGTGCACCAATTATCGTTTCGTTATATGTATTTTGATCGAGATCACCAGTATACCCCACGGACCATCCGAAATGGTCACCGGCGTTCTCGCCGTAGTTCGTGTAATCCGCTGTTGAGTCCATGCCCGAACCGCCGCAGAATACATAGCTCGCACCGCAGCTAGCACGACCACCGTCGGTGTGGTACGGTGCACCGACTACCACATCAGGATCGCCATCGTCGTTGATATCGCCTGCATATGAGACAGAGTACCCGAACTTATCGTTGGTGGCCTCACCGGTGAGCGTGATATCAACCGTGTTATCCATAGAGCCAGCACCATAGTAAATGTAAGCTCGCCCGGTATTGCTGTTGTATCCCGGTGCGCCAACGATCACGTCATCGTAAGACCCGTCAGCATTGATATCGTTGCAATTTGACACACTCCACCCGAAGTTATCACCACCGGCCGCGCCGTACATTGTTACATTGGCGTTTGCGGCATTGACATCGCTCGAGCCGATGCCCGGGTAGCCGAAGAAAATATAGGCGGCACCGTAATCATCCTGATCTGTTTCCTCGACACCATACGTTACAAAGCTGTTGTTCATGGATAGGTATTGCGCGGCGATCCAGTCTGCGGAGCGCGCCTTGTCGGAGATGCGAAACTCGTCAACGTCACCATTTAGCCAAGACCAGATGACGCTGTCTTCGTTCCTCGCACCAATGAGCAATCCATCCCAGGCAGTGGTGATCGAGCCCAAACCCGTTTGCGTTGTCCCTATCTGTACTCCGTCGGTATAGACCTTCAGTTCATCGGCTGTCTTATCCCAGGTCATAGTGGCATAGTGCCAAATATCTGCCGTGTCGTCGTAGGCGGGGTCATTGACGGCCCGAGACCCACCGCCACGATATTGGTGAGCGACATACCCGGTCGGGATCCATTTGATCTCGATCTTCTCAGTACCAGATGCATGCGCGCTTATGACGATGCCTTGAAGGCCCATGGTGTCCAGCTCGATCCAGGCTGACAATGTACCCTTGTCCACGTCAAGGTCGTTAAGGGCAGTGCTGACGTCGATGTAGTCACTGGTACCATCAAAATGCTGCGCGCCCGCGATCTTGCCCGCGGCAGGGCCGTTCCTTTTTTGGCTTCCGTCATTGGCACCGGTGGAGTCGTAATGTGTACCCGAGGTCTGTTCATCGGTCACTGATTCATTCAGGTGCCAAACGCCAGAATAGTTTCCATCCCACACACCTGCCGCGTTTTGCGCGTCAGGGGCGGCGGTGTTGTTGCAATACATCCAAATATGATCAGTTGATGAGCTTGCGGTTATATTTGTCACGTTTACCCATACGTAACTGTTTCCCGATGAGTCCCAATCCTCGATCTCATAATTCAATTCAGTTGAGCTGTCGGTATCGATGAAACGCAGATCAGAGCCATCGGATTTGGCTTTCGAATAATCGAAGTTCGACGAGCTCAAGTTCACGAGTACCGGGAAATTCTCCAAGTATTCCGATTGGCCGCTGTTATCGAATGTTAGTTTTTTGCGGTATGACCAGCTGGAATCCCACCAGCCACCGTCGTTGTACGGCGCACCAACGATTATATCGTCATAGCCGTTGTTATTCACATCACCAGCATTGGATACTGAAAAGCCGAACTGGTCGGTTGCGTTCTCGCCCGTGAAATTTCGGTCCGCGCTGTCTGCTGTGGTGGGTATGGAGCCGTCGCCGTAGAATATGTACGCCCGTCCTCGATGGTATGCGTCCTCAGCGCTATATGATACAAAGCTGCTGTTCATGGAAAGATACTGCGCGGCGATCCAGTCAGCGCTTCTAGTTGTGTTTGAGACTCTGACTTCGTCTATTATTGCAGTGATCTCATAATCTTCGCCATTATTGGCCGCGCCGATATTAAAAGGATAGCTGTTTTTAACCGTGCCCAGAGCATCGTCTCCACTTGAACCAATACTTTGTTGCACACCATCTGCATATAGCATAATGCCATTAACACTATCACTGCCATCGTAAGTAGCTACCACATAATGCCATTGACCATCATCAAGCGTACTATCGCTTGCCACTTTATATTTATTATTCCCAGAAGAGTCGAGAAGCCAAAAGGAAATAGCCCCAGGATTTTCTATATTAAACCACACACCTTGCCCACTGCCTGACGCAAGCGCTTTACCAGCAATCTGATCGCTCTCTGAACTAGATGTTCTTATCCAGGCAGAATAGGTCATTGGATCATTTTTTCCATAATCAAGCACATCACCCATATCCACATAATCACCATCCCCATCAAAATCAAAGCTGCCATCGATCATCCCAGGAACTTGATCATTTGTATCCATGCTGGCCCCAGAGGTACCATTATAACCATTAGATGTGCTGTCTTTTATGTCTCCAGCACCACCATCAATATCTGTTTCATTCAAGTGCCAAACCCCTGTGAAATTGATATCCCAAACACCAGTCGGATTCTCTCCAGGGTTTGCCGCTGAATTATTGTAATACATCCAGATATGATCGGTTGAAGAACTACCAATTATACTCGTCACATTCACCCAGATGTAACTATTGCTAGATGTATCCCAATCTTCAATTTCATAATTTAATTCAGTAGAGTCATCGTCATCAATGAATCTTAGGTCAGAACCATCAACATTTGCTTTTGAATAATCGAAATTCGATGAGCTCAGGTTGATAAGAACTGGAAAATTCTCCAAATATTCAGATTGTCCGCTGTTATCAAATGTTAATTTCGTACGATATGACCAGCTGGTATCCCACCAATCTAATGCTTCCTCACCACCATATGTTACAAAGCTGTTGTTCATGGAAAGGAATTCTGCGGCGATCCAATCAGCACTTCGTGCGATGTTTGATATGCGTACCTCGTCGATGAGGCCGTCCATTGGCTCCCCACTAGTGCTAATAGAACCACCAGTAGGCGAGTCTAAAGTACCGCTCGGAACTTGACTATCCTTATAAGTCCCATTTAAATACACGCTCTGAGTCGTGCCATCCCAAGTGCCTACTACATAATGCCAAGTATCAGCTTTTATTGCACCGTTCACTCTAAGATGACGAAGAGTTGCATCGGTACTTATATAAAAATGTAATTGACCAGCGCTAGCCGCCCCATCATGTCGAATAACTGCATCAGCACCGTTAACAGTACCATACCTGTGTACTACTCCAGCTAAACCATCATGTTTAACCCAAGCAGAGAGAGTGAATGTAGTTTCACCGCTAAGGAAATTACCAAAACCCACATAATCATCATTCCCATCAAAATCAAAACTGCCATCGATTTTTCCTGCGGTTTGGTCGTTTGTATCCATACCGCCAGTAGTACCATTATTATAATTAGAAGTGCTGTCTTTAATGTCTCCGACACCATTATCAATATCAGTTTCTTGCAAGTGCTGAACCATTACATAATTATCATCCCACACACCTGTCATATCCTCTCCGGAGCTTGCTTGTGAGTTGTTATAATACATCCAGATATGATCTATTGATGAGCTTGCAGTAATATTTATTACATTCACCCAGATATAGCTATAACCGGATGTATCCCAATCTTCAATTTCATAATTTAACTCGGTGGAACCATCATCATCAATGAACCGTAGATCCGAGCCATCGGAGTTTGCTCGTGAATAATCGAAATTCGATGAGCTCAAGTTGACCAGAACCGGAAAATTCTCCAGGTATTCTGATTGTCCACTGTTATCAAATGTTAACTTAGTACGATATGACCAGCTGGTATCCCACCACTCTTTGGTTTCCTCACCGCTATATGATACAAAGCTGTTGTTCATGGACAGGTACTCGGCGGCGATCCAGTCGGAGGAGCGGTCGGTATTGGAGATGCGGACTTCGTCGATATAGCCGTCGAATTGGTATCCAGTGGTTGGATCGTTTTCCCATCGTGCTCCTATAGAAACATCAACATCCTGGTGGATATATTCATATGGTCTTGAGCCCATGATATCCTCCCATGTTTGTAATATTCCATCAAGATACATTTCTGAACTTCCCGATGAATCAATGACTACAACTCCATGAATCCAAATACCAGTACTTATAGTGCTCACCGGAGTGCCGCCATACTCACCACCAGCCCTCGCCAGTAGCTCTCCATTAGTTCCGAGATAAAGTTGATATTGGTCATCATCTCCATCTCTTTTCCCTACCAGTGTTCCTCCTCCACTATTATCTTTAAACCATGTGGCAATTGTAAATGGACCTGATGTAAAATCTAAAACATGTCCAATTCCATTAGAGTTACCTATTCTTACAATATCATCCGTCCCATCAAACTCCTGCCCTGGGCCGATGACTCCGTCTTGCCCCTCTGCTGAAACCCGATCATCACCATCGTTGGAATTTGAGGTGGAATCTATATATAAGTCATCAGTTACTATGCCGGATACTTCTTCCTTCAGATGCCAGACACCAACATAATTATGATTCCACACACCTGTCGGGTTCTCTCCGGGGCTTGCTACTGAATTACTATAATACATCCAAATATGGTCCGTAGAAGAGCTCGCAGATATGCTCGTTACATTCACCCAGATATAACTATTTCCCGATGTGTTCCAATCCTCGATCTCATAATTTAACTCGGTTGTGCCATCATCATCAATGAACCGCAGATCAGATGCGTTTGAGTTCGCTTTCGAATAATCGAAATTTCCCGAGCTCAGGTTCACAAGAACCGGAAAATTCGTGAGTGTTTCGGATTGATCGCTGTTATCGAACGTTAATTTCATCCTGTATGGCCAATTAGCATCCCACCAATCATCGCCACTCCCGCCGCCGCCATTACCAGGTGCACCAACGATCATATCATTATAATTACTATTATCAAGATCACCTGCGCCCGAGACCGAACTGCCGAACCGGTCACCAACATTCTCGCCGGTGATGGTCACATCCGCATCTGTTGCATCATAGCTGCTGCTCCAGGAGGATCTACCGTAGAATATGTTGGCTTGACCGGCGTTTCCAGCTTCAGGTGCGCCAATAATGACATCATCCTTGGAATCGCCGTTCACGTCACCGAGGTCCGAGACATCCCAGCCCAGGTGGTCGCCGGCCGCCACGCCGTAAATTGATACGTTGGCATTTGCGGCGTTAATATTGTTCGAGCTGATGCCCGGGTAGCCGAAGAATATGTACGCTGCACCGCAATCTTGCAGATTTGTATCCTCAGCACTATATGTAACAAAGCTGTTGTTCATGGACAGATATTGCGCAGCAAGCCAGTCCTCACTTCGTGCTATCTTCGAGATGCGCAACTCGTCAATGATCCCATGAACTTGTTCTGTTTGACCTGGCCGATCACCAATAAAAGGCCCTTGATCCGCGGGTGCCAAATATATAACCCCACCACCAGAACTATCGGCTTCATCTGCTTCTTCATCGCCGTCAACATAGGCTTTTAATCTTGAACCCGCACCACCGCCTGTCCTAACCACTGCTAAATGATGCCATTTTTGATCAACAATATTAGTTGTGCTATACACATCATTGTATGTGCCACCAACGGCAGCTATCACTCTTAAGTGACCGACCTCACCAGCATCATCAGTTGCAGCCATGTTAACAACTTCATTGAAACCAGAATCCCCATGGTAGTAAATATATTCGTCATCCGGACCACCCACCGGCCGACCCACTGTTGAATCAGAAGATCTATACCAGGCTACCACAGTAACAGCATCATAATCTTGGTTTTCAATGTCCTGGCCCTCTAAACTTACATAATCGTTACTCCCATCAAAATCAAAGCTGCCGTCGATCTTTCCTGCCACCTGGTCAGCTGCATTCATACCGCTAGTTGTACCATCATTACCATTAGACGTGCTGTCCTTGATGTCTCCGGAACCACCGTCTATATCTGTTTCTTGGAAGTGCTGGACCATCAAATAATTATCATCCCACACACCTGTTGGATTCTCTCCGGAGCTTGCAGCTGAATTGCCATAATACATCCAAATATGATCTGTTGATGAGCTTGAAGTAATGTTCGTTACATTCACCCAGACATAACTATTTCCCGATGTATCCCAATCCTCGATCTCATAATTTAGCTCGGTAGACCCGTCGGCGTCGATGAACCGTAGGTCTGAACCATCTGATTTTGCTTTTGAATAATCGAAGTTCGAAGAACTCAAATTGACTAGGACTGGGAAATTCGTCAGTGACTCTGACTGTCCGCTGTTATCAAATGTTAACTTAGTACGATATGACCAATCCGTATCCCACCAGCCTATTGTTTCCTCGACACCATACGTTAGGAAGCTGTTGTTCATGGACAGGTATTGCGCGGCGATCCAATCTTCGGAGCGGGCCTTGTTGGAGACACGGACCTCGTCGATGATGCCGTCAAATGGATATAAACGAGCACTGGTACCCCCAGAGCCGATTGCTGCATATTGATCTATAGAACCGCTCCAGTCGCCCAATGATGTTCGGGTGGTACCCATCTGTGGGCCATTTAAAAATGCTTTCATTTCACCACCCAATTCACCAGCGGTTTTATCCCATGTTAAAGCTACAAAATGCCATTCACCATCTCCATCAGCTATTGCATCGGTGGTAATCTGAAAAACTTCACCCCCTGAAGCATAACAAATATCAAATTTATCCCAGGCATGTTTCCAATACATTACAATCTGATTATTAGCATCAGCCACTGCCTGAAATACGACACCTGCAGCGGTCATTATGTCCAATTTTATCCAGGCTGAAACAGTGCCTTTGTCTCCATCGATATCATCGCTCACATCACCGACAGCGACATAATCATTATCCCCATCAAAACTATTTGCCCCATCTATTTTTCCATTAGCATCTTGTGTTGAGCCAGAATTTGTCCCGTCATTTCCATTGCTTGTTGAATCATAATGCGTTCCGGATGTTTCATTTAGGTGCTGCACCATGGCATAATTATGATCCCAAACCCCTGTTGGATCCTCACCGGGGCTTGCACCTGAGTTGTTATAGTACATCCAGATATGATCAGTTGATGAGCTTCCAGTAATATTCGTCACATTCACCCAAATGTAACTATTACCCGATGAGTCCCAGTCTTCAATTTCATAATTAAGTTCGGTGGAACCATCGTCATCTATGAACCGCAGATCAGAGCCATCGGATTTTACTTTTGAATAATCGAAGTTCGATGAACTCAGATTGACAAGAACAGGGAAATTCTCCAGGTATTCAGATTGGTCGCTGTTATCGAATGTTAGCTTCTTGCGATATGACCAACCGGCACCCCACCAATCACTGCTATCAACACTGTCATAGTACGGCGCACCAACGATCAGATCATCATAACCGTCGTTGTTCACATCACCAGCGTACGACACGTTCCAGCCGAAGCCGTCGCCAACATTCGCACCTGTACCGTTCACCAGCTCGTCCAAGATCGCACGGGTGCCTGCACTTGGATAAACTTGTGAATTCAGCTCTCCGGCTGTCCCAGGGCTAGGTAATGCAGATTTGGGCAAGAGCCGAAGTTGTGGGTTTGTGGATGTGCCTAAGTCTATTGTCCCAAGAGTTTCGAAATTTTCATCGGTGATCGAGTTATCCCAGTTAGATAGGATGTAACAAATATCAATACCCTGGTCATTATTTATATTAAGGTCATTTATTGCTATTGATAACTCCAGCTGAGATAGATCCTTTGCCGCCGGTATCGTGGAAACAAGCTCCCAGACCCAATCTGTACCCGATCTTATACTCATGGCGTACTTGTACAGTTTCTGCTCACTGATCTCACCCGCACGACCGGTTATCACAACCATATACTCTGCACCAATGGCCAGCCAGTCGGGGTGGTAACCCGTAAGGGATGTTCGATCAGTATCCAAAAATATTCGAAGCGTATCTTTCGTGATGAGCTCTTGAGGGACGCTAGCAGTTACTTGTGCTTTTACGTCTGATTTGTTATCATTTGTTTTCTCGTTAGAATTGTCAACCACGGATTTCTTGTTAATTGCTCCAAGATGAATTGGAATATCAACCGCACTCAGAAGTTCACCGCTTACCTTGAAATAGAAATTATATCTTTCATCATCACCCGCCAGTGCGAATTCTTCCACATCCAGGTCCGGGTTGGGTACGTCCAGGTCATCATTATCCAGTGTTTTCGATACACCTGACCAATCACCGAACGCACCGTCGATCTTGATATCATCCGGTATTATATCCAGGTATGCCAGCGCCTGTTTCTCATGGTTAATCGTAACCACAACATTAGCAGCGCTAATTTCTTTCAGTTTCAGCCCCAGCGTTGAACCGGGGATAATCGGATCCGAGAGAGTTAATGCTACTTGGATAGTGAATTTTTCATCGGCGGGTACAACTAGAGGTGGATCTAACTTGAAATTACATGATCCATCTTCAAAATCCGCATTGACTTGCTCGAAAGCCAGATCAATGAGTTTTATGTTTCTAATCACATCATCGTTTGCAGACCCGAGACGTTCAAACACCAGCTCATCGATCAACACATCATCGGTTCCTGTTTGCTGGGCGGTCAGATCGATGGTCATGAATATGTTATCCTTATCCAGCGAGCTAACCACTGCCGGTGGTGAGCTAACAACTGTTGCTAATAGACTTCCCCCATCGGGACTGATAATGTTATCTGACACATCTCGATTGCCATAATGATCCCGGGTGATAAATACTGCATCCACATTTGCCGAGTTACCGGTTTGTTGAATGTGTATTTTACCTTCCAAGCGGTAGTTATCCATGAGAACTACCGGGTTTGATTGATATTCCCAAGCCATCCAATCTTCAATGTTGGTGTTGGTATCCTGGTGTGGGTTAAACTTGTATAACCCTTGAGAAGTGATCTTATGCATGGCCCCTTGGACGTCCACCAAATATTCTGCACCCAGGCCATAAATGGGATACCCCGTGGTGGGCTCAGAATCGGTATCTATGAATATACAGAGATTTTCCGGATATTGTACAGAATCCTCATGGGTACCCTGGAAGAGAATACCACCCACTTCAACGAAAAATGCCAATCCTTGATCCGCGGACATTACCTGGTATCGGATCAGGTCTATATTGGGGTTGTCGGGTTGATCCTGAGGTCGGTCGGAATATAATCGATCCTTCGGCCAATCATCGAATTTATTGTCGATCATTACCTTCGACGAGTCTTCGTTTTGGAATTCTATGGAATAAATGACTGCTGGTAGTAATAAAAGAAATAATACAATCACACTACTGGTCAACAGCTTTTTACGAGATCTTGCTTTCAAAGATGATATTATCGATGATTTTCTAATTTGTTTTTGTTCATTCATACCTCTATTATTGAAATTTGCCAATGTGTTTAAAGTTAAACCGTTACCATTCGTTAGACCGTTACCGTTAGTGAGGCCATTACCATCGGTTAATCCGTTGCCGTTGGTTAATCCGTTGCCGTTTGTGAGGCCATTGCCATCAGTTAATCCGTTGCCGTTTGTGAGGCCATTATAGTGTGTGAGTGTGTGAGTGTGTGGGGGGTTAGAATTCCGCATTAATCGTGAATTCGTTGAAGGAATTCTAAGCTCGAGCGAAAATAAGAATTGTTCATTCGATTTTCTTATTTTCGTGAAGTGTGTGAGTTGAGTCTTCCCGACCCCTGAATTGTGACCCCTGACCCCTAATATTGGGGTGTGTGGGTGCGGGAGTTTGGGGAGTTGAGAGTCCCTGACCCCTGAGTTATGTCTGTTGCCATTTATCAAACCACTCACATTATTGCTACATCGAGTAAAATCTGGCCCAAGACGACGACTAATTTTCATTGCCTTCGGAATTACTAGTCCATTGATATGGGAATCTATTTTCTCACAACCAATCAAATATTCTAATTATTGTTTAACTATCAAAAAAAAACTAATCTCTTATTGTTATATTTGTCTATAAGTAAATATATAAACGTTCACTGAACAAAATTACAACAAATCATAGTCATTTTCGTCATCAATTATAGTGATTTCTTCAGATAAAAGAGATGATTGGTTATTGATTGACAGATGCCTGGATTCATTGTTGATTGACAGATACCTGGATGAATTAGCGAATGACAGATGCCGGGATTAATTGTCGATTAATTGAAACCTGGGTTTAAAAATAAAATCCAGTTATCTGTTCAGCATCATACATACAAATCAAAACACACAATTGCAGTTTTTAAATTTTAATAAAAAAATGTGAAACGATCTGTTACTTTTGCGAAACATTTTTTTATATGTTCTATGAAACCCTGCTGCGTTGGTACCAGCCGTTCAGGCTATGGCCCGGGAAGCATCGTGTGTTCTTACCCTCACGTTTCAGGTTCAATAACTGCACGCTGAGTAACGCTTTCACATGATAATTTATGGTTGGCGGGCTGGTGTGTAAAAGTATTGCTAGATCTTTTTGTGTAAGACCCGGGCTCACCTTCACCGCATCAAGGATCTTACGCTGTATGCCGTTGATCTCCAACACATCCTCGGTCAATTGTCTGCCTGCGGGGTAAAATCTCTTGAACGGGCCGTCGCGTTCGGATTTGATGAAATCCTGGCGCTCGAGCGTATGTAAGTGATGGACCAAGGTACCATTTTTTAACCCCAGTTGGGTCAAGATCGCCCTGAAGTGCTCACCGGGGTGGGTCTTGACATAATCATAGACAAGCTCGCGTACCTCGTGGTTCAAAACCTCTTCTTTTTTCACGCGTGTATAGAACGGTGCCAGGAATTTGAACATGGCGAATTTGCCGTATTCGGTAGTAAGATATGTGGCCGCTCCGATACCGGATAACAGCATTATTATTCCAACTGCCGTGATCTGGACAAAGGAAAATTCGCCCGTTTGAGGTTCACTCGAGGAGGGCCCTTTAGTAGGTGGCGGGATAATAAATAAATTCAATTCAGCCTCATTGTTTTCCTCATTTAATTCACCGACAGTGTTTCCCGGGTCAACAAGTACCATGAGCTTGTTCACCGCTGGTGGTTCTGCGCACCAAGGTATGTGCAATATTGTCGTGTTATCCAGCCCAAGAAAATCGATGACGACATCGTCGATATCCGAAAGCTTGCTGCCGCTGCGCGTGACCGGATAAATGCGGACCGTAACATTTCTTGCATCGGAGTCGCCAATATTATGGATCGTGACGTTTATTGTTACATCATCACCTGTTTGCGGACCGTATATGGATAGTTCAATATCGCCGGTGGACACGAACAGGTCCGGGTAGTATACAACTTCTATGGTTAGTATATGCGAACTCACCCAAACTCTTGACAAGGAGGTTTCAAAAACTCGATATAGACTTATATTTAACTTATACTCGCCTGCAGTCAAGATCGATGATGGAAACAGGGTAATGGTAAAATATTCAGTGTCTCCCGGACCAATAATGAACTCCTGGGCCTCTTGTGATAATGTAAGCCCCGTAGGCACATCCAGCAGCTCTACTGCGATTCGATCATCACCATTTCCCGTGTTTTTAATGGAGAGTTCAAGATTCTCCGGCTCGGTTGGCGAGGCCAGTGTGATCTTGGCCACGGTCGTGAGCGTTATCCCGTATAGTTGGCGCACCGTGGTGCGTAATTCCACAGGAATTATCGTAGCATCAGGTATCGAGGTGGTACCCGATATCTCCAGCTCTACCACAGTATTGGCCTTTGCATCCGTAGGAGCACTCAGGCTCACATCCAGTGTGCCGTAGTTGTTACCGGGGATATAGATCCCTGAACCCGGGTAGAAACCGATAACCCACTCTGCAGGTAAATTCAACGTATTTGGATCGGGCGGATAGTATGTAATATTCTCATCGCCGAGATTGCGAATTATAATTCTATAAGTTACACTCGAATCCGGGGTTATTTCCTGCTCGTTATCGGCACTTTCCAGATAAATATAGGCGGAAGCATTATCGTCAGCACGCTTACCCGAAGTTGGTATGGGGTCAGCCTGAATAGCCGAGCCGGCCATAGTGCCCAATAACATAATAAGTAAAATAATGGCTAATAAGATCCCGGAATATTTGGCATGGTTCATTATTCAAACTCCAAGAGGTTAACATATATCTTTATCGATCCAATTTGCCATTTCGACAAAACAGTTCTAATTTAATCTCTAAATATTATATTGGTTTGAAGGTATATAAGTAAAGTTGTACAAAATTCAAATTGATTTAAAAAGTTTTCGGTCGAGATCGGTCAGTTGAATGAGTCTGGCATTTTAATAGATTATTTTTCGTCTTACGGTGTCGAACGGAAACTTTTTGGCGCTGAACTGCGCTGGCAAACCCCTCACAAAAAGTTTTACGGTCATCCCAAAACGGAAACTTTTTGGCGCTTCACTGCGCTGGCAATCCCCTCGCAAAAAGTTTTACGGTCATCCCAAAACTCGGGGTTTGCCTGCTCGTTCACCGTACTTCTTCAGGCACACCACGGAAATACCAGATATTATTATCCTTGGTCAGCCTGCTCGTTCACCGTAATTTGTACGACGTTAAACAGCAAAGAGCCGTTAGCCGAAACCGTCTGACGATACGAGCATCGATACCGTTAAACGAAAGCGTCTCTCGGGGTCGAGACTCGTATCGTAATCCGTCTAACGTTAAACGGCAAAAGCCGTTAGCCGAAACCGATAGCCGATACTAGC
>JAEHCK010000244.1 GCA_020696345.1 Thermoplasmata archaeon
GAAGGTATTGCGGCGAGCGGCACAACAGTTGAAACCGTATCGAGCCCGCCAACATTTCAGATGCCTCAATTACCTCCTGCGCGAAATGTAGAAATAAAACCAAGCCCAAGCCCATCGCCTTCACCAACACCGACACCGACACCAACGCCAACCCCAATACCAACACCGACAACAACCATGCCGCCACCAGCCCCAAGCTCATATCCAACATCGACACCAACACCAGTACCAACCTACATACCACCACCACCAACAACCCCGCCAGCCTCTACGCCTACGCCCGCCACAGTACCGGGAACGATCCCAAACCAGAACCTATCCAAATTAAACGATCAATGAGGTGAGAGATCATGTGTGAGAATTGTTCAATATCAAGGCGGATCTGGGTAATCACTGCAATTATAATGCTGGTGCTGGTCTTGCAGCCAATAGAGATAGATATAGATGAAGGTTGTGCAACAACACACTATAATGAAGATGACGATAATGTTGAACATTTGGAAAGCCCAAATTCCGGCTCTCGATCCGGATCTGGACCACAACCTTTGGCCGGCAGCCCCACATATCTATTCTATGATAATTTTGATACTGGTACTTGGGACAACTCTAAATGGACAAGAACTTCCACAAGTCGAGCAGGTATTAGTTCCCAAACATCCAGCTCGGGAAGCTATTCAATGTACACAAGATACGATTCCGTAACTATTACTACTGCATCCAGTTATGACACCACAATAGACAATAAAGTAAAAGTTGGATATTGGGTTCGCGAGGGATCCGACTCTTTTAGTGAAGATCCTGATAATGGTGAAGATCTTGTGGTGGAATATTACAGCAGCAGCAGTACTTGGGTGCAAATTGAGACATTCTATGGTAGCGGCGCGGGTGGGGTGATCTACAATAAAACCCACAATCTAACGGGTAATGCACTGCATTCGGGATTTAGGTTGAGATTCCGACAAACTGATGGTAGTGGTACTGATTGTGATTATTGGCACATCGACAATGTATTCATTGGTCTAACTCCATATAGATTTAGTTTTGAACCAAAGATCAACTTGTCTTATTCAACACCAAACTCTAATGTAAATTTTATTCTTACAATAAATAACATTGGTGTTATAAATGATACGTACAACCTTTCAGTTTCAACCAATTGGAGCGTGAAGTTAAGAAACATCGGCGATACGGCCGATATTACAACAATATTTGTTCAAACCCAAAAGTCCTCATCTTTCATTGCCAAAGTATCGACACCAACGGCACCCGACCCAAATTATTTTGATAATGCTGCGATCACTGCCACTTCACAAAACTCGGCATTTACATTTCACACTGCCATTATTTCGACAATAACATATTATTCCATACCCTATGAAGATGATTTTGAGGCCGGAGAATTGAGTAATTATTGGGCTGCAACCCGCAGTACAGGCTATACTGGTGTTGGTAAACACACTTCAAATTCCGGTAGCCATTCAATGTTTACCAATGGCGGCATAATAAGTGTTTCTACCGTTCCTCTGGACACCAGCGACCTGGATGAACTGGAGGTGGAGTTCTGGTCGAGAAAAGGCGGATACTTCAGTGAAACTCCGGACGATGGCGATGATCTAGTAGTGGAATACCTGAATAAAGATGAAACCTGGGCCACTCTCGATACCTTTTTGGGTGGCGATACTCCAGGCGAAGTTTTTGAAAGATCATATAAATTAACGGGCAAAGCGCTTCATAACCATTTCCAATTGAGATTTCATCAGACCAACGGCGGTGGGCCCACCATTGATTATTGGCATATTGACGATGTATATATCGGCCCCTTACGAGTTGAACTCGTGGTTTCGGGTACTGACCTTGCGCCAAAAACTGTAATTCAGAGCGAGGAAAATGTGGGTATGGCTGCAATTACCTTGAATGCACGAAAAAGCGACATTGAGCTTTCTGCAATTACAATAAATCTCACAGGCAACGGCTCCGATGGTGATGTTTCCGAAGCAAGACTGGTCAACGACATTGATAGTTCGGGTAATTTTACGGACGGCGATAAAGTCTTAGCAAATGACATATTTGATTCGGGTATTTTGACATTTACGGGCAAATGGACCATTCAGGAAGACACGTCTTTAACCTTTTTAGTGATCTATAACATATCTCTTTCTGCCGAAATTGGCAGGACTGTGGGAGTAAGGATTAGCCCTGGAGATATTGTTGTTAAACAACCGGCAAATGTGAAACACATTAAAGTCATATGGTCAGGCAACTCGACAATTATTGAAAAACCCGATCATTTATTGGTCACACCACAAGCCAAGGCGCCTGCCAGTATAGAGCAGGGTGAAGAGGACATCTTGGTCATGATCGTCCATTTAATGGCGCTTACCGGCGTGGTTACCCTGGATCGCCTTGACCTGGACCTGATAGGCACTGGTGAGGCTGGCGATATCACCCGAGTTAAATTATACCGTGACACGAACAACAATGCAAAATATGAGCCCGACAAAGACGAATCACTATCCGAGGAACCATTCATTGGAGAACAATTGACATTTAACGACCTATCAATTATGATTACTGAAGGTTCGGTGGTACGGTTATTGATAATTTTTGATACAAGTCCAACGGCAGCGATCAATAACAGGATCGGCATCAGTCTGGGCCCGGAGCATGTACATGTTAATGCGCCCGATCTGATCAAACCGTTCGACCCCGTGTCCAGTGGGCTAATTACAATCGATAAAAAAGTAGATAATATCGCACCCGCACCACCAACCGGACTTACCATTACTATGATATATCTCGATTCGATCACTTTGGTTTGGGATCCAAACACCGAACCCGATCTTGCAGGATATCATATTTACAGGATCAAAACCACGCTTACATCGAACTGGGGCGAACCCATTGAAACTCGATCGGTAGGGCAAGAGGGATATATAGATCAAGGTTTGACCGAGAACACCAGATATTATTATGCCGTAACCGCATTCGACGATGTGCCAAACGAATCCGATCTTTCTCTA
>JAEHCK010000117.1 GCA_020696345.1 Thermoplasmata archaeon
ACGAATCCATAAATTATACACAGGTCATACGAATCGAAAGCGCAAGAAAGAAGGTCATCGGAAAGCCGTATGGGGGAGAACCACATGTACGGTTTGATGAGGGGGTGGTGGACGTAAGCCCACTGCCCTACTCTACCTTTTCTTAATTCAGCTTTCAAACAGCATAGCAACATCTCATTTACTCACATCCCTCACTTTGAATCATACAAACATCGTTCCACATCCCACATCCCTTAGGATGAGCGTACTCTCACCTCACAGTGTGCCCAAGCAACAATCAAGCACTTTTAACACCACAGACCTACAGACCAGCCAACCCATATACGATCATTTACCCTTCAGCGCGAGATATGACTATTCTTTCACCGGTAAATGCACCATCTTCCCGATAATGGAACTCGATAACCACGATCGCCTTTTCCATCTCGGTTCGAGCCTCGAACGGGTATGTCATTATATATTCCAGTTCAGATGTATTACTGGTTACCGCCATGTCATGGAGCCTTATCACCATTTCTTTAACCACTTCAATTATAAGTTCGGTTTGTTTTTCATCTAACATATCGAACTGGAGTGTCTGCGGCATGAGTTGGAAATCGATCTTGAACTCCAGAGGCATTTCCGATTCCGGTAATGTACTGGTAATAATATTTTTAATACGCTCAAACACACGGTCCGGCCGGATAATCATACCCCCTAAATCATTAGTTATTGTATATATTATATTAAATTCCATATCCAAACAATGAGTCAAGAGTCGGTAGCCAAGGGTCCCCGACCCCCGAACTCCCGACCCCAAACCCCTGAATATATTGGTACTTGGAATTTTTTCTGCATATTTCAATCATTCTATATTTTAAACTTTATTAATTAGATAGGTATTAAGGTTTTTTAGTTAATTTACATTATTTTAAATAAAAATTCGAGGTGCAAAGATCGATGATGATCGGTTTAATAGGTATGCCCGGTTCGGGTAAAGGCGAGTGTGCACGTGCGGCACGTGAGCAGGGGTTAAATGTTGTCAACATGGGCGACCTGGTCAGGGAGCATGTAGAAAAAATGGACCTGGATATGACAGATGAGAATATAGGCGGCGTGGCACACTCGGAACGTGAGAAGTTCGGGTATGGTATCTGGGCTGAGCGTACCGTTAATAGAATTAAAGAATTGGATATGCAAACTTCCGAGCACTTGATCATTGACGGTATCCGCGGCGACGCGGAGGTAACGGTGTTCAGGGATGTGTTTGGTGAGAACTTCTATACTTTTGCGATTCAAATGCCTCAGGATAGACGGTTCGAGTTGTTACAAAAACGGTGCAGGTCAGATGCGCCTATTACAAGAGCCGAGTTTGACATTAGGGAAACGCGTGAGACCAAGTGGGGTATCGAGGAAGCGATTGACCAGGCGGATTATATTATTTCAAATACTGGCACATTACAAGAGCTGAAAAAGTCATTTAACGAATTATTATGGAGTGTACCCCTCAAAGTAGACAAGTAGTTAAGTTAATAAAGATTAGTAATTATATTTCCCACAAGGATTTTTATGGAAACAGCTATCATCCTTGCAGAAGGTGAGTTTGGTAATCTACCAGCAAAAACCGCAAATGGCCTTGTACGATATTCAAAAAAATATAAAATAATGGGAATTATAGATTCGACAAAGGTCGGCCAAGATGCAAGTGAAGTACTTGACGGTGTAAAACGAAATATTTCTATTTTTCGAGACATTCATGAAGCATTGAATGAATTATCAGAAAAACCAGATTGGCTTATTGTCGGAGTTGCAACTGTTGGGGGATTTCTACCAAAAAACTTTAGACCTTTTATTATTGATGCCCTTTCAACAGGAGTAGGTATAGTTTCCGGCCTTCATGAGTTTCTGGCAGAGGATAAAGAATTTGTAAAAACCGCAAAGAAAACATGTGTAAAAATTGTTGATATTAGAAAAGAAAAACCCATAAATCAAATGCATCGTTTCTCTAATCTCGCAAAGGATATACACTGCCTTCGTATTGCTGTTCTCGGTACTGATGGTTCCATAGGAAAACGTACAACTGCACTCATACTCGCTGAAGCCCTAAATGAAACGGAAATCAAAACGGAATTCATTGCTACTGGACAAACCGGATTACTTCAAGGGGCAAGATATGGATTGCCTCTTGACGCTATACAGGGAGACTATATGGTTGGGGAACTAGAGCATACGATTTTTACGGCATACACAGAACAAAGACCTCAAGTAATCATAGTTGAGGGTCAGGGAGCATTAAGCCACCCTGCATACGTTTGTTGTTCTAGGGCGATAATTAGTGCACTCAAGCCGCACACAGTAATTTTACAACATGCACCTGGTCGGAAAGAACGACGTTATCGCCGAGATGAACTGCACCTCCCGATGTTAGATGTCAGTACAGAAATTAACCTGCTCCGAGCCCATTCGAATGCTAATCTTCTTGCTATCACACTTAACCATGAAAATATGACTGCAGAAGAAATTCTCGCAAAACAGCAGGAATATGAAAAGAAGTATCACATACCTTGCATAGATGTGTTAAAAGATGGGTGTGAACCGATCATTGATGTGGTGAAAGACTACTTAGAGAGGTGAAATTATATTAATCTAGCATTCAACTAAAAATTCATTGACCCCCATTCTTCAATATTGACATCCACCCCAAACCCAATCTTCTTTAGAGGTATAAGATACCCATTTTCGAATGTAAACCCTCCAATTGTGCGATCATTAATAAGCATGAAATGCGAATCTAAATCAGCATAGCATACATTCTCTTGTGAAAGTGCAAAATGCAGTCCTGCTGTTATTGATACCCTGTTTTCGCCAAAGCATCCTATCATAGTTTTTAATCCGTTATTCTTTGCAATAGTATTGATCTCGATTGCTTTTGTCAAACCACCACATTTCATGAGTTTGATGTTAATCTTATCTGAACATTCTTTCTCTATAATTTTCAAAGCATCGTCTTTTGATTTCACAGACTCGTCTGCTGCAATTGGAATGTTGGAATGCATTCTTACCTCACTTAAACCTTCTAAATCATCCCATTTTACAGGTTGTTCTATATATTCAATATTGAGTGCCTCGATTTTTTTAATGACTTCTATTGCAGTATTAATATCATAACCCTGATTTGCATCCACTCTGAGTTTAATGTCTTCACCTACAGCATCTCTCACAGCTTTTATTCGTTTTATATCCTTCTCTTTATCTAAACCTATCTTGATCTTTAAAGCTTTAAAACCACGGTTTATATATTGAACTGCATGTTCGACGGCAGCATCTTGGTTCATGATGCCAATAGTCATATCTGTGAGCATCTTTTTTTTCTTTTCCCCCAATAATTTATAAACTGGGACATTTTTAAATTTGCCTTGCAAATCGTATAGAGCCATATCTATGCCTGCTTTTGCAGAGGGATTTCCCTTTATTATTGAATCCATCCGTTCATTTATCCAATTTAAATCTTTAGCATCTTCTCCAGTTAATTCATGCGAGAGAATTTTTAAGGCTTTTAGAATGCTTCTGGGAGTTTCATTTGTTACTGTATTCGGGCAAGCGTTGCCATAACCGTAATTTTCATCTGCAATTACTTTCACTAAGATGTTATTGACTATATTAGTAGAACTTGTGGCTATAATAAAGGGCTCTATTCTCTTGCACTGCACATGGAAATAATCAACCCTTTTTATATTCATATGTATAAGCAAAGGGCTGTAAATATTTATGATTATTGATTGAACAAAATATTAGCTACGCCGGGCAAGGGCGATCTGGTAGACGGCAATACCTTCTCTGGAAAGTAAGAAAATGCTTTGCAAAGAATTTAATTTTAATGAGAATTTTCTATAAAGAGATAAATCAGAATTAAGAAATCCGAAATTCTAATCGCTAAATCCTAAACAAATTCTAAATCACAAATATCAAAATCAAGAATTATTACCTCTATAGCAAAAAAAGAATATTTGAAAAATCAATATTTTTTTTTGCTTGTTTAGAGTTTAGAACTTCGGATTTAGAATTTTCTTTTATTAATTCAATTAAAACGACTTAGCATAATACGCCACAGTAGTAGTGGGTTTTCCGCATTGACCGCAATTACCGGAATACCCCTCGTCAATTATGGGTGTGCCCAACATATTTATTTCCAATAATTTGCACATTTGGTCGTCACAGTCCGGCTCACCGCACCAGCCAACCCGGATCACGCCCGTCTTCCCCTTTGCTTCATCGATGGCGTCAACAGTGTTGATGGAATCCTCCAACATCTGCTCTCCGATTTTTAAGAGCGAGGCTTGAATGTCGTTCAAGATCTCAACAACCGCAGCCTTAACCGTCTCACGCTTGATCACATTTCGTTCACCGGTATCGCGTCTGACAACGGTCACTTCGCCACGCTCCAGATCGCGCGGGCCCAACTCGAGTCGAAGTGGCACACCACGCAGCTCCCAGTCGTAAAACTTACTCCCGGGCCGTATGTCGCGATGGTCCAGGTGTACACTTACACCAACCGATATTAGCTCGTCTCTTAGTTTTTGGCACGAGTCCGAGACTTCAGCTTTGGATTTTTTGACCAGGATCGGGACGAGAACTACTTGGTAAGGTGCAATTGCTGGTGGTAGGATCACGCCTTTATTGTCACCGTATATGCCAACGATGGCACCAATGAGCCGTTCGCTCATGCCATAGGTGGTTTGATGTGCAAATTTATGTTCGCCGGCCGTATCTTCGTATTTTATATCATAAGGCTTTGAGAAATTATCTCTATATTGATGTATGGTCCCTATTTGTAGAGTCTTACCATTGGGCATTACCGTGTCCGCTGCCAGGGAGTAAAACGCTCCCGGGAACTTGTCCCAGTCCGGTCGTTTGAGCATGAGATAGGGCAGGCACAGCTTTTTTCCCAGCCGTTCCATGATCTCCAGATCCTCGGCGATCTGTTTCTCGGCGTCTTCGAAATCGGCATGGCATGTATGCGCCTCAAAAAAATGTATCTCGCGAACCCGGGTAAATGCGCGTGTCTGCTTGGTATCATACCTGTAAGTGTCCACCAACTGGAACGTCTTCAACGGCAGGTCGGTATGCGAACGCACCCAAAGCGAAAAGATCGGGTACATGGCCGTCTCCGAGGTGGGTCGAAGTAAAAGCTTCACATCCAGCTCCTCACCGCCCGCGTGTGTGACCCAGTATACTTCGTCGTCAAAGCCTTTGATGTGCTCTGATTCTTTGGCGAACACTTCTTCCGAGATCAGTAGCGGGAAATGTACTTCTTCATGACCTGTACTTACCAATTCTTCACCGATCAATCTATCAATGTTTTTCATCACCTTCCAACCATACGCCGGCCAAACATTCATACCCTTGATGGGGTACCGTTTATCGGTCAGGTTCGACTGCTCAACCACATTTGAATACCATTCGTTGAAGTCGCTCTTGTCCAGGCTAACTTTCATCTTCTCTTCGATAGTATCGGTTTTTGCCGGTTGATCTGTATTCATCGTCGTCATGGTCAGACTCTTCTTGTATAGTATCATATATTTTTAATATTGGATTGTGAATTGGTGGAAAATGATAACCATATTTAAAAGTGTTTTGGTAAGTGAACCTGGCGGCGATGGGTTGTTGATTGACAGTGGCCGTGTTGAGTTATTGATGGACAGCGGCCTTGCAGAGTTATCGATTTACAGTGGCCGTGATGAGTTACCGATTGACAGATGCCTTGGTTGATTATCGATTGACAGATGCCTGGATGGATTATCGATCGACAGATGCCTGGATGGATTATCGATTGACAGATGCCTTGATTCATTGTCGATTAATTGAAACCTAGTTGTAAAAATCAATCCTGGAATCAACTCAGAATCAACCCATCCCGGTGTCTATCCAGCATAAACACAGCCCGGTATCTGTCCAGCATCAACCCATCACGGTATCTGTTCAGCATCAACCCATCCAGGTATCTGCTCAGCACAAACCCAGCCCGGTATCTGTTCAGCAATATTTTTTCATTAAACTCCACAAATTCTCGAGAGGAGCCTGTTGTGATTAATAGGAATAGGATTTTAAATAAAAGTAATATAATACCCCCAAATTACCGAATCATTACAAGCGTCAAATAAAACAATTAAGAATCATTTAAACAAGGTGGTCCATCGTGGGTCTATTTGATAAGAAGAACGCATTAAAACATGTAGAAAGGGGTAATCTATACCACCAAAACAAGATCTATACCAGAGCCGAGCGCGAGTATTTGATCGCAATAAAATTGAATCCGAACCTAGCAACCGCACACCTCCATTACGGCGACTTGTTAAAATCGACACGACGTCCCAAGGGTGCGGTGGCCGAGTATAAAAAGGCCATCGAGTGCGATGAGGAGCTTGGGGAGGCATACGGCGCACTTGGCGAGCTGTACCATAAACAGCAATTGTACGAGGAGGCGGAAAAGATGTACAAAGAAGCCCTGAGCTACAAACCACAGCTGGTCACCATTCGAATCAATTACGGAACCATGTTAATGGACCTGACCAGATTCACTGAAGCGCGTGAGATGTATTCGAGCGCTCTACAATATACGAATAATGAAAAGCTTCGCGAATATATTATGACCAAGCTTACTTAGAAATAAGAAGAATTAATAAATAGAAACTTTAAATACATGTAATGCAAAACGGTTATTAGTAAAAAAACAATATTTAGGTATGGGAATGCTATGCGAACGTATATAGATGTAATATTCAATCCAGATATGAACCCAGCAGAATTTGCTACGGAAATGACCGGCATTAATATGCAAATGCTATTCGGCCCCCATGATTTTGTTATCGTATGGGATAGTTATGACGAGTTCCAGCTACAATTCAAAAGGGTATTGCCGATCTTGAAAAAGTTCAAGCTCAATTTTCGTTTGGTAACCTATGAAGATAGTAAAGAAGATTTACCGTTCATGAATGTAGCGTTATCCGGTTAATTGTTGATTAGCTGATCCCTTGATCAATCGTTGATTGACTGATACCTTGCAGAATTATTGATTTTTCGATCCCTGGATTATTTGATAATTAATAGATGCCGAGATTTTTTTTCAAAGAACCGATAAATGAGATATCTACTCTACATTGAATCTGTTAGGGATCAATTCAACATAGAATCTACAAGGGATCAATTGAACATCAAATCAGCTTGGGATCAATTCAACATTAAACCTCAAAGGATCAGTTAAATGATCTTCACATCTGCCACAGAATTTACCATGGCATCATATGTATGGTCTTTGAAATCTTTTTTATTATGTTCACCCGAGAGCGACGCCACCGACAAACCCGCACCTCCGCGTTTACCCATGAGCACGTCGCTCACCGAATCGCCCACCACTATTGCCTCGCTTGGCTCGATCCTGAACTTTTTACATGCGGTAAGCAGCATGCTGGGTGACGGTTTATGTAATATATTTTCTGAAAAGTCCAAACCTATTACCAGATCAATATATTTATCGATCCCCGCTGCCGCCAGGTGATCTTTTGCGGCCTTGGAGCTGTCATGGGTGGCGATCGCAATATTTACACCACGGCTTTTAAGCTGTTCTAAAAACTCGGCCACACCCGGTAATGGCCGCACATAATTCTCAAAATCCAATAAACGGTCCACTTCCTGGAACACCTCGGCTACCCTGCTCTTTACATCTGAACCATTTAGACCACTAAAACCCCCCTCACTCAAGAATGCCTCGACCAATAACTGGGTGTCAGCGCGTGCAATGAACATGGTACCCTGTGGGATGATCTTATGGGTATCGGGGTCCAGGCCCAAAATTCGGGTTAATACGTTTTTATCCTCGTTTGATAACTGATAATGTTCGCTTAATATCTGTACGCGTTTCTCCATGATCGGCACGAAATGGTCGTGAGTCAACAATGTGCCATCTTTATCGAATATGAACGCCTTTACAGAGATCTCAATACTTTCGGGCTCACCAACACCCTTTTGTTCTTGCTCTTGCCCCGGCTTTGATATAAGTTCTTTTGGTACTGATATTGATATGGTTACCATGACGATCCTTCCTCAATTAGATGATGGCGCCCGGTTTATACACCCCGAATACCTTACGCAGAACATTGCAGATCTCTCCTAAAGTGGCATATTGTTTTACCGCCTCGAGTATTGTGGGCATGATATTCTCATCACCTTTCGCCACACGCTCGAGTTCTGCTAAACTCTCCTCGACATTTTTATTATTACGTGTTTGCTTTAATCTTTTCAGTTTTTCAACTTGACGCGCTTCCACACCCGGGTCAACACGCAGAATGTCAATAGTAGGTTTTTCATCGATGTGAAATTTGTTTACACCCACAACTATGCGTTCACGACACTCAACATATTTCTGGTACTTGTATGCGCTTTCGTGAATCTCCTTTTGCGGAAAGCCTTCATCTATCGCTGTCAGCATCCCGCCCATTTCTTCGATCTTTTCAATATACTTCAACACATCGGCCTCGACATTATTTGTCAATGTCTCGATAAAATATGCGCCTGCGCACGGATCGATCGTATTTGCCGCACCGCTTTCGTGTGCAATGATCTGTTGTGTCCGTAATGCCACCCGCACGGCCGTTTCCGAGGGTAATGCCAAGGCCTCGTCCATTGAGTTTGTATGGAGTGATTGAGTTCCACCTAATACTGCCGCCAGTGCCTGTAGTGTGACGCGAACCACATTATTCTCGGTCTGCTCTGCGGTCAACGAACACCCTGCGGTCTGTGTGTGGAACCTCAGCCGCCATGATGCGGGGTTAGTTGCACCAAACCGCTCTTTCATGATCCGCGCCCAAAGACGACGAACAGCCCTGAATTTTGCGACCTCCTCCAGAAAGTCGATATGTGCATTGAAGAAGAACGCTAACCGGGGTGCGAAATCATCGATATTCAACCCTTTATCCACCGCGGCCTGGACATATGTAATGGCATTTGCCAGCGTAAAAGCTACCTCTTGAACCGCCGTTGAGCCCGCCTCGCGCACATGATACCCAGAAATGGAGATGGTGTTCCACCGCGGCAGGTTTTCTGTGCAGTATTCAAAGGTGTCGGTAATGAGCCTAAGCGACGGCTTTGGCGGGTAGATGTATGTACCACGGGCGATGTATTCTTTTAGAATATCATTCTGTATCGTTCCCGTAAGCTTGTTTGGCTCCACGCCTTGCCGCTCACCAACGACAATATACATTGCCAATAGCAGTGCGGCCGGAGCATTGATCGTCATTGAAGTGCTAACCTTATCCAGGGGTATTTTATCGAACAAGATCTCCATGTCTTCGAGCGAGTCGATGGCCACGCCGACCTTGCCCACCTCTCCCAGCGCCAAAGGATGATCGGAATCATAGCCCATTTGCGTTGGCAGGTCAAACGCCACCGAAAGGCCGCTACCGCCGTGTTCCAGTAGATATTTATATCGCTTGTTTGATTCCTCTGCCGTCCCAAACCCCGCATACTGCCGCATGGTCCAGAGCCGACCACGATACATAGTGGGCTGGACGCCGCGGGTGTACGGGTACTCGCCCGGGAAGCTTAATGCAGATTGGTAGTCAAATCCCTCGAGAGCCAAAGGGGTATATACCCTCTGTACCTTGATATCCGAGAGTGTTTTAAATTCTGCTTTTGATTCCGGGAACTGTTCAAGCACACTTTTAAGTGTCTTTTTCTCCCATTCGCGTTTGCGTGCCGATAGATTTGAAAGTTTATCAATATCTTCACGATCTTCGTGATCTTCTTCATCATCGACCAATGATCGTACCTCCCTTATGGCAACTTAAAAGTGTTTATGATTATTAAATCTTAAGTATTAGATAATATATTAAAGGTCGGTTCTATGGCGCTTGGGTCACATCTAGCAATGTCAATAGGTTTCTTCGTTGGTGTTATACCCTCGGTAATTCTGATCTTTTTTACTTTACGTGAGTATGATGAGTATTACCAGGATAAACACTTCTTTTACTTGCTGGTAGTGGGGTTGTTTGGGGGAATTATGACCGCTTTGATGTATTATTGGTCGGTTTTTTATCTGGGAGAGAATTGGACGCTTATGGTGCTGCTGTCACTTATCATCGGATTTGCAATTTTTGAGATCTTATTGTTCACCATTATTTTATCCATGAAACGTTTCGATGGAAAATACGACCTACCATACTACGGCGTGGTTCTGGGCGGCAGCATTGCGGGTGTGCTGGGCATGTTTGTGGTTTATGCACAGCTTTCTGAGTATGATATGAGTTTCCAGACCGCGTTAAGTATAGCCCTGATGATACCGACCCTTCCGATGTTCTATATTTCTATAGGCGCCATGGTCGGCTTCGGGATACCTCAAAATAAATCCTTTAAATATTCAGGCTGGGCCGTGGTTTATAAAACTATTTTTAATTTGATCTTGATATTTTGGATGATCGCGTTCTTTTACTGGCCCGAACGCGGTTGGGATCTGATGATCTTCGGACTTGCCTTTGCGGTATCCATGTATTATTATGTAACAAAGTATCTGCTGCCGCAAGCACTGCCCGAGCATTTACGCAAGCACCGCCGCAGGGCAAAACGCCGTGCAAAGCGGGAATCGAATTGAATAATAGGATTTTTTACCCATAAAATTGGAAATTTTTCCAAATTTTATTACCGAAACTTTTATACAGAACAACCTTTATAACAATAAATACGATTTTTTAATGACCCCTGGCTACACTGGAGACACTTTTTTGAATAAAGACAGACCACGCCGTTTAAAGAAGACCCGAGCCACTCGAACTACACGTAAAGTTAAAAAGGTGAGTCCGTTAAAATCTTCAAGATCTGAAGCATATAGTGCACATTCCGCTCCTGCACCCCAGCCAGTGGCATCACCGCCACCACCGCCACCACCACCGCCGGGTAAGCGACATGATTATTATCGTGACCAGGATTATTATGACGATTATTACGAGCCGCGGCAACACCGTTCCTCGGTTCGGCCGCCACCGCCACCACCACCACGACAAGATCATTGGGAGGATGATTATTATTACCGCGGTTCACGTCCACCTGCACCCAGACAGAGACCCAGACCCAGACCCGGACCCGGAAGAGCTCAGTACGGTTACGATCATTATGATGGTTATAATCCAGAAGCGCGTCCAGTATCACAAACACGTTCGCACCAACGTACTGCACCGGTTTCAAAGCCACCACAGTACTCCAGACCATCGAGTTCGGAGACCGGTTCGTCGAGCGGTGGTTCACGCGGTGCAGTAATTGTCGTGGTAATTATTTTACTTCTGCTCTTCCTTTACATGTTCCGTGGCCCGATAATTGATTTTATTCAGAACCCGCCGCCACTCGCATATCAGGAGTATCCGAAGCAAGTGGATTTTACAGTTGAAAAGGTCATGACCGTAGAATGCGACCCACAAGGTGGGAGCGGGTACATTTCGTTTGCCTTAAAGTCAGCATGCCCAAAGGATCGGCCCAGGGTCAGTAGTTATAAGATTCAAGATGTATTAGATGTCGATGTCCAACCTGAACCAGATACCAATTACCCGGATTATCAAGATAAGGACCAGGAGATCATGGTCTGGAAAGAAGATAATTTTCAATCAACGAAGACCTTTTCGGCAAGATATACCATTACCACATATTTTTATGATTGGGAGCTTACCGAGGACGATTCAGGTAATATCGCCGACCTGCCCGCAGGGTTGCAGACCAAATATAACCATGATGAATGGCTCGTTGAAGACAACGGCGGCTCGGATTATTTAATTGAGCCAACGGATCCAGACATAAAAAACTTGGCAGACCGATTGGCTGGCAGCGAGAAGAACGTGTATAAAGTGGTGAAAAAGTTCTATGATCACTTGACCTCCTCCGAGAATTTAAATTATGTCCCGTCGACTACTGGCCTGCCAAAGGCTTGTACTACCACATTACAAATAAAACGGGGTGACTGCGACGATTATTCAATTTTATTCATCAGCCTATGCCGTGCGGTGGATATACCAGCCTGGCTCGAGCTAGGTGTATTATACGATAAAAATAGCGGCAACTGGGGCGGTCATGCCTGGTCCAAGGTGGCAATTCCGTTAAAGGACGGCGGGTATGCTGCACCCACGGTGGATATCGTGAACAAACAATTCATGTTCTTTGACCCGTACAGGTTCATTGAATGGGAAGATACCGGTGGTGATGAATTATATTATGATGAGACAGAGGTGAGGAACAACCTGGACTATTATTATCATTCCTTCAGCTACCAGTCGGTCGGCAGCCCGAAGATCACTTCGCCAGAAACCAATAACTTTGTAACCATCAGCCTAAAAGAATCTGCCGAAAAGGTAAAAGTGGCTGTGGATGATGGTACCGGTCTTGGCGAGCTTTGCATGTTACCGGGGTTTGATGGGGTGTTTATGCTGATGGGTTTTGTTTCTGTAGGTTTTATGATTGTAATTAAAAGTGTTGGGTTAAGAAAGGGTAGAAGAAGAAGTTATGATTAGTTGTTCTATTTTTTGATTAATTAATAGGATGTTCTATCTAGCGATTTATTATTAGAATGTTCTATATTTCGATCTTTTATCAGGATGTTCTATTTTACAATTTATTATTAGGATGTTTGATTTATTTACGTTAAATCATTTATGCATCCCGCTATCTCAGTGTTATATATAACATCCTGTTATCCCAGCGACACATAGAACATCCTGTCATCTCTTCGACATATAGAACATCCTGAAATCTCAGCGACATATAGAACATCCTGTTATCCCAGCGACATATCCAACCGCCAATCGATAACATATCAAAAACGTAAACATAAGTTATTAAGAAAGGATCAAAATCTCAACCCACTTCCTCCCATAGTATTAAATATTAAAAATTCAATCAAATTTCAATATGTCGGATCCGTTTCTATATGACCCAGTGAAGTTAATAATTACTGTTCTCGTGGCTTTTATACCTGCTATAATATTTACTATAATTATCAGGTATTCAGAGAAATTCGAGCGCGAGCCATGGGGCAGTATTGGTCAAGCATTCATGTGGGGCGGCACGATCAGTATTGTTGCAGTGCTCTTGATCCGCGGATTTATTAGGATATATTTTGAAAAACATTATCCTGAGATCGCTTCCGATGCACAATATATGTCATTTATTATTGTATGTATAATAACTCCAATAGTGGCCGAGCTCGTCAAACCCATTGGTCTGTTATTCGTACGGGCCGATCTGGATGAGGCGGAAGACGGGTTGATCTACGGTTTGGTGATAGGGTTGGGTTTTACCGCCACCGAGAACTTGTTATTCGGAATGTTCCTGGCACCATTATACGGTATTGCAATGTTCGTCGGCGTAGTGATCATGCGCAGCCTGTCGGTCATGTTCATACACTCAGGTACAACGGCTCTGTCCTGTTATGGTATCACACGCGCCATGAAGGTCAGACATAAAACGGGCAGTTTCTTTGCATTTCCACTGTTCCTGTTAGCGGCAATTGGGATCCACGCCGCTTTCAATTACATTGTATTTATGGGCATGTTCAATTTTGGTAATATAGATATCATATTCAGTATAAGCACCAGTCTATTATTCTCTATCGTATTTGCATTTGTTATTGTGTCTATCATATATTTCAAAATATATCGTTTGGATAGGGGAGATAAGGATGAAGGGGTAAGTTCGGATAAAAAAGAATTCATGCCCATCTATGATCGTCCCAGTCAACCGCGACCAAGCAGGTTCTCTCAACCTCCACCACAGACACGAGCGCCGCGTCAACCGCCACCAAGACGACCAATACAAGAGCCCCCAAGTTCATACTACCATCAGGGCCAGGAGCCACCGCCCTATATGTATCCACCGGCACGCAGGGCACCCAGACGTGCTCCACCACCACAATACCCCCCACGCGCCCCTGAGCCACGGCAAACATATTACCCATCCCCAGCCCGGTCACCGCCACCACCACCGCAACGCGCACCAAGGCCACGGCCAAGGCCGATATCAAGTCGAGAGCCACCCAGACCCATAGAATCAGGTGCCCGGCCAGAGCGGCCCAGGCAGGTTATGGAAGTTGAAACGCCGGCCAAGAGAAATAGAGGGAGTAGAAAAAAAGGAAAAAAGCATGGATCGGCTGCCGATGTGGTTGAAGCCGACTCGGATTCGGTAGCAATTGATTGGGAAGAATGAGATCTAAAGGAAAAGTTAAACTCGAACAATTTGTTGGCACAAATTATTCTTGAGCTAAGAATTCTTATAATAAATAACACTGAGTAAAGAATTCTTATCCAGGTAAAAGTAAAAAGCTAAAAGTGATCAGAACTTTTGACTGGGTAAGAATTCGTGTGCCACGAAGCTGCACAAGAGATGAGGGTAGGTCCCTCGGAGCTGGCTTACAGGAGCAGGCTTCAAATCACCTCAAGCTGCATAGGTAAAGAGCCT
>JAEHCK010000180.1 GCA_020696345.1 Thermoplasmata archaeon
AAAAATAAGTATAAAGAAAAGTGCTTTCATTAATATTGTTTATGTTTTTTGTAGATTTTTTTTCTTTTGGCAAATATAAATAAAAATATTACTTTGATTAATTATTGCCTTAGTTTTACTACAAAATGTTTAATTATAAATATGAGGAGAGTATATGACAGAAAATGTGCAAAGATGGAAAACAGACCCAACTCTGTTCGAATGTGAAACAACCCGAGACGGTTTTCAGACTAAGAAAATGATGGATTATGAATCAACTTATGTTGATGAGTTTTTAAACAAAGACCCCATGAGAGATTGGGAGTCTTTTGATAGGTGTAGAGCGTTGTGGTTCTGGGGTCTCCGAAAGGCGGGCTTAGATCATATCAAAGATGTATCAGAGTTCAATGTACTTGATTGTGGAACGAAGGACGGTCAATTCCCTGAGTATCTTGCTGATATTGTGGATGATGTAATTGGTATTGAACTATCACAACCATATGTTGATTATGCTATCGAGAAAGAACGGCCAGTGGTCTATGGTGACGTTTGTGAGTTGACGAACTGGTTTGACTGGGAGAATCATTTTGATTTTGTATTTTCCCACCACTTACTGGGTCTGACACCTGACTATTTAGGTGCGCTTGACGAAATGTTAGCAGTGACAAAGCCAGGTGGTTACATGATAACCTGCAATGATGTGCCTGGGAATCCGAAGAAACATTTTTCGTATATCGAAACATCAAAAATATTCAATGAATTTGTATCCAAATCAAATTGTGATGTTATTCATAATGACCGATGGCATCCTGATTTTCCAAAAGAGTGGGTATTATTTGTTAAAAAGGGAGAATAAAAATGTCAAAAGGTTTAAGTGATAAACAAATCTATTGTTTCATGGATTATGAGACAACAGGTATTGATACATGTGTACGCACTCCTGTACTGCCAATTCAGATAGGTGCAGTGTTCGCAGATCGTGATATGGACGTGTTCGGAGAGTATACAGAGTATATTAAGTGGCAAGAATTAATGTGGTATGAGAAATGGCCCGACACACCTGCGTTGGGTGACACTGCACGTGCAGCGAAGGTACATAAAATACCACTGTCAGATGTCAAAGAAAAAGGAAAATGGGCATTTCAGGTACGACAAGAGTTGACAAGTATGATAAATTCCATTAAAATGGGTATTGGTACTGAAAAAAGACCAGTGATCATATCAGATGCTCCGAACTTTGAAACATTCTTTACTGAAATGATTTATGGTTCAAGACAAAATAGAGACTGGCCGTTTTATTATAATTCATGGTCGGTCTATCCGTTGTTTCAAATATTTGGTGTTAAACCTCTGTACGGAAGCAAGCCACATGACGCTTTAGGTGACGCGCAGTTGTTACACGAAGGGATGAAAGAGGTATGGGAGAAAGCAAAAAGATTAAAAATGTTGTAATTATGGGGTCCGAGGGTTACATTGGAACTAATCTCTGTGACTATCTGATCGATAAACATATGGGCGTTTTTCAGTTTGACAATGATCGTGGTGCTGAATTTGCCGCCGAGAATTTAGACGGTCTGGGAACCAACATGGATTTCATCGTACATCTGGCGGCATTTCCCGGTATTATAAACTGTACACTTGATTTTGATCGAGCCGTGGTTGAGAACATATCGTCAGCGTTCAACGTTTTCAGAATGGCGTATGTTCAAAAGATACCAGTGATTTTTGCGTCATCCCAGGCGGCAAAAGAACCAAATGACAATTTGTATGCTACTATTAAAAGGATGATAGAGGTCGAGGCAGACCGCCTGAACCGCAGAGGCGCCGATATACGCATCTTCCGGTTGACAAATGTTTATGGTGGTAAAGATTATTTAAAGAAGAAAAATACAGTTGTTAAAAAATTCATCACGGCAAAACGTAAGAATAAACCATTGATGATTAACGGTGATGGTGGTCAAGTACGTGATTTTACACATGTAAATGATGTATGTGACGCCATATATAAATGTATGTTAAGGGATCGTGGATTCCTTTCACCCGTTGATGTTGGTTCGGGAGAAGGTGTGTCCGTATTAGAGTTGGCAAAAATGATTAGTGATAAGTTGACGTTTCTGCCCGAATCTGATACAATAGGTATATCAAGATCGGTTGCGAACCCAAAGATGGCAGAAAAATTATTTGGGTTTTCAGCAAAACATAAACTTTCTGAATACTTACGAAAGGAGATACCAAATGTTTGAAGATGTATTTGGCCCATTAGATGACGTTTTAAAAGATACCCCGGAAGATGCAGCAGAGTGGGATACCGGCGAGACTTGGGATTCAGGTGAGAAGGAAAACATCTGGAGAGCAGAACCGGCAGCAAAGCCGGGAGCCGTGTGGACCACAGGTTCAGGCGGTTGCCCGCCAGAAGGTTGTTCATCTTGTGAGGATGAGTGTGAAACTGACTGTGACGATGACTGCGTTGTTGAGGAACAGGAAACACCGGCACCCGATCCTGCGCAAACTGGCGCAGGTCATTCAGGTAATGACGGTATTCCCGGTAATTCCGTTCCCGATTCAGATGGTCTATCAGAGTCGGAACAGTTAGACGAATTCGATGACGAACTGGAGATGTCCGAAGAGGAAGACGAAATCGGTTCTCCGACCGGCGTTTTCGATGATATATTTTAATAACGGTAAGTAGAGGTCGTTCTGCAGAGGCACCTTAATGATCTTACCCACATGAAATCCGAATCGTGTCTGGTAGTAAACCTGCATCAAGTGTCATGACACTAAGGTTGAATCTTGTCCAGGCAGGGCCGGTTAGTAATGGTTGAAGGGAAACCGCTTTTATATCCAAATAATAGCCGGTTTCCCTTTTTTATGCGAAATAAGTGTTGCCTTTACCTTTCAGTGTGATATAATGGAATTATAACAATCAAACATGAAAGGAAAAAACATGAAAAATTCAAACGAAATAGTGTGGGTATCAAAAGACGGTCACGAGTTTTCAATTTCTAATCATCCTGTCCTTATTCAAAAGTATACCGACTTAGGTTATACCATTTCAAGATCAATTCAAAAATAAGTGTTGCCTTTCTTGTCCAGTTTGATATAATGGGTATAGAAACTGAGAAAAAAACAACTCAAAAACGAAAGGAAACAACATGTCAAACGCATTCGCCAAAGCAATCAAAGATACCAACAAAACGACAAAAACCTCTGCCAAAAAATCAACCTGTCCGGTCATTGACGATGCACCTAAAGATGTTCGTGACGCAGTTGATATGGTAGTCGCTGGTAAACGTGAAGCAAAAGTAGCGGCGGCAAAAGTAGCAAAAGGTGAGGCAGTTGTTTTCGATCATGTCAAACCGATTCAAGACCGTGACGGTTTTGCTCACAGTCATTCGAAATCTTACGAAGTGGTTGGTAACGAAGAAACCACCAAATATGTCACGCAAGATCGTTTCACCTTAACTATAGACGATGAAGACAACATTCGTGAGTTGACCGGCGATAAATTTGATGAAGATTTTGAAATCGATACCACTGTCACTTTGAAAAAAGATGTTTTCTCTGATGAAGCGAAACAAGAAAAACTGATGGAATTGTTGACCGACCCGAAACTTGGTAACGTGTTCGCCGAGTTTTTCGAAACCAAATCGACCTTGAAAACCAAAAAAGGTTTCGATACCCGTCAGTTCGGTTACAAAAAAGACAATTTGACCGACCTTAGAATTTTCGTCAAACAGTATAAAGCAGCTTTGAGGTAGTCATGAAAAACATACTCAAAAATACATTCAAAGAAATGATTGCAGGTAATGGTGATCGGATAACAATCGGTCCCGGCAGTAAACTAAAAGAAGGTCGGCCTGACGGCCGACCTTGCCCGTGTAAAAATAATTACGGTTGTTTTTTCCCAACAAAAGGTTATGAAAAAGGTTATACCACTGGTTGCCCATGTAAACAAGATCATGGTTGTTTTCTACCATTAAAATAAGAGGTGAATAATGGCGACAGCATTTAAAAAGAATGTAGGTAAAACACTCATAACGAAAAAAGGTCAGAAGTGTAAAATCTTATCGGCAAAGAAACATCAATACCATGTAATGTCCGGTGATCGTGATGTCGATTCAAATGGTTGTGTTCGATGTTTCAATGTCTGGGCATTCGATGTTGAAGAAAAAAATGGTGTCTTACATGAGATTGTAAATCCATTTTAGAGTTGCCACCCACATTTTAATATGAGATAATGAACTTATGAAATTCAAAAAACACATATACTTTTACCCAGAAAAACCCGTCTTAGTTCATCGCGATCAAGACTTGGTTGAATTGTTAAGTCAAGACGAAGACTGGGTGGCAGAATTCAAATACAATGGTGCTCGATGTGTCTTGACTATTGTTAACGGAGATATATCATTTTGGACGCGCCACGGTGCGCCCATGAAGACCATCGATATATCTGACTCTCGGTATCAAGAAATGATTAAAGAGATACAGGCGTCTGTTCCGAGTGTCGGACACTATCAATTTGAAGGTGAGTTTAGACATAAGAAAGTCACTGGTAAACAGTACCGTTTAATTCTGTGGGACTGTATCATATACGATGATGAATATTTGAATAAGTTGACATATGACGAACGGAGAAAATTGGTTTTGAGTCATTTTTCGACTGCGCCAGTTGCGCATGGCAAGGTGATCAAACTGAGTGAATATCGTAGACGGGTTACTGTGATCGAACAGTTCCCTGACGACTTCCGCCGTATCTACAAAGAGTTCGCAAGTATGAAACCTGTCAAATACAGTAACGTCAAACATCTGATCGAATTTGAAGATGGTGAATTTGAAGGTCTGGTAATGAAAAATCGAAACGGTAAATTGAACTTAGGTAGAAATTCGAATCCCGATTCTAAGTGGATGATGAAAATCCGAATCGAAACCGGAAGGCATAAATTCTAATGAAGAAAAAATATCGTGTGACCTTAGTTAAAAAAGGTGAAGTCCGTCAAGGTGATGTCTACCTGAGAAATGTCAGCGTTTTTCTCAAAACCTGTGCAGATTATGGTTGGATTCTGACTGATCATTTCGAACTTGGTTCGGGTATCCAGCATGTTGAGTGTACCAGATGAATAAAGAAAAATTACGACTTGTAAAAAGACAAATCAAACAAAGTGATAAATTGTTTGAAACAATACTGGACTTGGGCTATGAATTTGAAAAACCCAGAGTGGAAATAAACTGGTTTGGTGAGGTCAAAAAAGTGTTGCCATTTGATTCTGATGTGATATAATGGAATTATAAACAATCACAAAGGAGACCAAAAATGATTTTAGACCTTGACAACGGACATGAAGAAATAGAAATCGATGTTGAATATGATTATAACCCTTACGAAAATTCGACTTTAGAGTACCCCGGGTGTTCAGAGTCGGTCGAAATCTGTGAGGTTAGACTTGTAGACGGTTCTGAAATCTGTCTCTTGGATGGCGTCTCAGGGCGCTTGGAAGAGATTATTCTTGACAATATTCATGATGATTTAAACTATTATGACGGAGATTATTAATCATGTTAGTACTTTGCATAGCACTAAGTATATTCGCTGCTCTCTTACTTGTGGCGTTAAAATACGAACGAAATGAAAAGACATATTATAAAAAGACTTCAATCAAGTTAGCAGGCCGGGCTATGTCACTCGGTCCGATGCCGGCAGAACGCATGTTAGAACGTATGTACACCACTGGCAAATACATTAATATATAGGTGATATATCATGATGAAACAACTAAAAGTATTTGACTTTAGTGATATCTTTAATTATGCTACTAAAAATTATGGTATCAGTTGGAACGCCTGTAATGATGTCTTTTTTAATAACTCATTAGAATACCAGAGACACACCACTGTCTATCCTAAAGATTGGACAGGTTATGTTAGTTTTGAATCTGTAAAAGATAATGCTTCTGATTATACGGTAGATGAAGTAAATGATATGGATGACCTTGACAAAAGTTATGTTGTGTTGAGTGCATACTTTGAATCGTTGAATATTAATGATAGTGAAGTTTTAGTTGACTGCACCTAAAAAATGACTTGCCTTTCTGATCCAGTATGATATAATGGAATTATAACAATCAAACAAGAAAGGAAAGACGATGAAAAAATTCACAGACCATTTAAAAAAACTTTTGATTCTCATTCTTTTAGGTAGTTTTGTGATGGCCACATTTAAGTTTTCTTGTTTTGCAATGAATCTTGTATAAGAAAGGAAAAAATATGATTGAATTTGCTTCTTCTGATGAAAATATACCTGATGAATTTGAGATTGATGACCCTCAGTTCGAGATATTTCAACGTGGTCTTGAATACCTTTCTGATGTACCTAAAGTCTCTTGTGGTGTCTGTGGTATGCAGGTCACTCAGAAAGAAATATCGATGAATAACGGTCACTGCCCGGGTTGTGGCACGAATATTGACGATATACCGTTTTAACACTTGCCTTTCTATTCCAGTATGATATAATGGAATTATAACAATCAAACAAGAAAGGAAAAACTATGACCCGATTCGAAGAAACTCTTGCCAATTATGTTCACTATATTCAGAGAATTAATAACGAATATTTTGCCGAACATCTTAAAAACTTGACCCCGCCGAAAATCGTTGTTGATAAAGGTCGTAGGTATATGAAGATTGTTGTTGAACAAACAACCGGCTCCGGTCGCTCTGTTCATTCGTTTGTTGAAAAAGAAACCGGCAACGTGTTCAAGGCAGCAGGCTGGAGAGCACCGGCGAAACACGTTCGTGCAAACATCTACGATTATGATTCAATCAAACGTGGCACCAACATGCACGGCGCCAATTATATGGTGAGGTAGAAATGAAACTATCTAAAAGAATTGCCCTGCTGACAAAAATATATGAACGCCACGGCGATTTAGATGTTAAGGTTGCTGATAAAGAAATCGGCTACACCTTTTCGGACGCCTGTTTTTCACCATCAACGGCACGTTTTGATGCAAAGGGTCGTTTCATTTGTTATACAGACGATCCGATCAAAACAAACGCAGTTGTCATAGACTGAAAGGAAACCAATGACTATTAAATTTTTACTCGTATGGTTAGTTGTATATGCTGTATTTTATATCATAAGTTTTTTGTTTTTAGAGCACCAACACGGCCACAAATTCGCTTGGGCTGGTTGGCGATTACATCTTTCATCACTTGTAGTCGGCACATGTTTGTTCGCTGCACTTATATCTATCTCATATATATGTACGGTTATTCCTTGGAATTATAGAGTCTGGTAAGTTGCCAGAATTCTATTGTTTTGTTATACTGTAACAATGAAGTAAACGAAGTTAACCTAAAATGAAAGGAAAAGAATTATGATTACCAGAAAATTTTTAATGATCGCAATCGCATTGGTCGCATCGTTTTGTCTTGTAACTGTGTTCAATAACGCCTACGCCAAAAATGACAAAGGCAATCAAGGTAACGGCTACGGCAATACCGGAACCGGCAATCAAGGTAACGATAAAGAAGTAGGTAACGCTGGTGGCAACCGCGGCGGTGGTGACGATCCTGGCACAGGTGGTGACGATCCTGGCACAGGTGGTGACGATCCTGGCACAGGTGGTGACGATGGTGCAACCGGAGGTGGTGGTGACGATGGTGCAACCGGAGGTGGTGGTGACGATGGTG
>JAEHCK010000066.1 GCA_020696345.1 Thermoplasmata archaeon
ATCAGTATTGAATATATTGCCATATCACTTCGATCTTCCGCACATGATATTATTGTACCACGAAAGCACGAAAAGAGTCTATAATGTAACCGCAATTTCGTGCCCTTCGTGTCTTCGTGGTTAATATCTACCGAGACTAAACCATCGAAATAAAAACAGAGCCTGACAACCGAAACTTAAACAGAGCCTAACGACGTGGAGCCCGAGCCCGAGTATAATGGAGTGATATCTTAGATTTACATGAATTCTGCTCCTGAAAGCCGACTCCGAGGGACCTACCCTCATCTCCTGTGCCACATCGTGGCACAATGACCCCTAGCCCTGTATTGTGACCCCAGAATTGTAATCCCTAAATTCTAATTTTGTGATGAATCCTAAATTATCATTGAACAGATGTTTAATTCCTGTGATCTTAAATATGGTCCCATTCCCTGCTTGTCTTGAACCGTTTGACAGCTTTTTTGTTTCTCTCTGGGTAACTTGATCTGTTGTATAATTTGCATCATATTCGCTGGATGGTATGTCAATCTCATGGAAGGGCGTTTTACCATGGATATGGCCAAGGATCTTTACTCCATCACCAAGTCTGACCTGTGGTGCACCAATTATAGTAATGGTTCCGCTGAGGCCAGGATTACCCGATATCAACAGGTTGTCGGCGATCTTCTCGGCATCATCCTTTGTGACTCTGGGCAATATATATCTGGTTGGCACACCGGTTTCAGAAGTATTTGAACCATTAGTCCTACCCTTACCTGATCCGGAGTTGCCCACTGGCGGGTCGATCGTGAACACCTCGCAACCTTCACTATCTGCTAAGGTAGTAATTGCAACCGCATCCATGGTTTCAGCCTTAATATCAAGCAGCATATCAATTGCATTCACACCAAAATATATTGGATGGATCAATTGCTCCCGCACATTTGTCTCCGAATCATCACGGTCACTTAGCCATGGTATGGCAGATTGCACACCCGATGTGCCCATCGAGGCCGAGGCATTCACATCTTTGGGTGACCAAATACGAGCATTGAACCTGTCAAAGACATCCATATAAATATCGAATCCAACCAGTTCTGCTATCTTCTTAATATGCTGGTAGATCGAATGCTCTCTTGAGATCGCATAACCTTTTTGCTTGCTGATAGTCGTGGTTGTAATTCCATTTGGTGCTTGTTCGAGACCACCGTCTTCAATGGCAAATCTCTTGATAATATCGGATATTGTAACATTTCTGGAAAACGCCAGATCACGCCGGGCATTTGTAAGTTTTTTAATTTTACTGCTTGCCTTAATTATAGTATGGTTTAAACTCGCCTTGATATGATCTATTCTACCGGTATACGCTAACGAATATTTTGCATTCTGCGGATCATTGAGTGTATAATATCCAAAATAGATCTTGACTGTATCATTAATTGTGATCTTCGGCGTCATACCAATACTATAGTCGATCTTAATTTCACTGGTGTTGATGGGTGGATCATTGTTCGACCTGACCTCGATATCCTCAATTGACGATCCATCGGTAATTGTACTGTCATTCTCCTGCCGTTCTTTGTCCATGAAGATATTAGGAGACCAACTATATTTCAATTCGTCAGTATCTTTATCAAATATCTTGATCAGAAAAAACGGTTTGGCCAGGTCAATAGTTGTTTCCACCATTCATATCACTCAGATAGTGTAGATTTTTTTTCTATTTGTTTCCCCATATTAAAGCATGAGGTTATTTCTCTTTATTCTCAATTTTATCAGTCAGTCCGGAACCTTTCTTTTTACCGCCCTTTCCGCCTTTCTTATCTTCTTTTCCTTTTTCTAGTATGCCTTCCTTTTCCTCTTCTTTACCTGCTTCATCCGGTATTTCTCCTTCTGGTTTTGCTGCTTCGGGTGGTGCTTCCGCCTCTGTTGGTACTTCCGCCCCAGGTGCTTCCGCCTCTGGTGCTGCCCCTGGTGCTTCCGCCTCTGGTCTAGCGCCCTCAGCTCCGCCATGAGCCGCCGCGCCACCTCCTCCTTTTGACTCTTTTGCTGAATCCACAGATGATGACGCTTCCGATCTTGCCTCATCCATCTTGCTATCTGTTTTTGATTCAGCATCTATAAGTGGTGTATCGATATTCTTTAATTTGTCATCCATCTTGCTTTTAGCCTCTTTTAATGCTTCCGATGCCTTAGCAGTTAGATCATCAAGTGCGTTATCAAGTGCATCTCTTGCCTTTGAAATAATCTCCTTATCGCTAATTACACCTTTTTTTATGGCCTCTTCTAATTTATCTTTGGCATCATTAACCAAACTATTTGCTTCGTCTTTGGCTTTATTCATCAACCCATCAAGTTTATCTTTTGCTGTTTCGACATGATCGCCACCTTTATCACGCGCTTCACTCAATTTTTCTTTTAATTTTTCCGATCCATTTCCGATCAAATCTTCGATCCTTTTTCGACCATCATCTAATTTACTGTCCGGTATATCTATTCCATATCTGTCTAAAACATCTTTTAATTTATCCTGGGATTTCTTGAGTGAATCATTTAGTTTGCCTTCAACATCATCCAACATCGAGTTCAAGTCATTTTGTGCTTTATCTAATACATTGTTAGTTTCATCAACACCATCACTGATCCAGCCTTTAACAGTACTAGCTCCATCCTCGATCGCATCAATTACCTTTTCTGCACCATTCTCTATTTCAATGGTTAATTTATTCCCTATGGGATCTGTCAGATCATGAAGCTTTTCCTCAATAGAATCTAATACATCATCAATATTAGATCCGATACCTCCTATTATTCCATCCAGCCCCGATCCTTGTTGTTCTACAACATCACCAATAGAGACATCATAGAAATTTACAGCTTCGTTCAGGTTTGCAGTTGGCGCCAGAAGGTCACTTGGTACGATCTCCTCACCCACACCTTGAGTTGCCAGGTGCTTGATCCGACCGTTCCTGCCTAGAATATAATTGGCAATGCGTTTACCTACTTCTGAACTCGTCACGGTCTCGTTCGATTCAATGAATTTGAACCTGTACCGCAGCATAGCCGTTAATGCCTGGAAATCTGCCCAATGCTGTGTATGCCTCACAAGTTTTTCGGGCGGTTGATCGGTATCGGCTTTCCAATCAATTTCACTATATTCCTTTAATACAAATGAGAAATTCACGGCGTATGGTGATCGTTGATTCTCTTCAAAGTTCAATCTTTCGATCACAACTTTTGTAGCATCTAATTGATTCACGAACCGTGATGAGAAATACAAAGGTTTACGCTGTTTGTAGAACCATTTAAGTGTCTCGATCTTCTTGTGCAGATCTTGGCGGTTCTCGGAGTCAGAAGTTAAAACACCTTTTATTTCCAGATTACTCGGTCTTCTCCCCATATCCTGGATCACACTGGCACTCACTTCACTATCCACACCTGCCCTGCCAGGTATTTGATGCTCGATCAACCAGCGGTTGTCGTTTGTTACAACACTCGTTACAGTATTGATCTTGATAGCTTTCATGCTCTTGACCGCCTCTAAAATATCCTGGTTTGTATTATCTGCAATACTATCTGCGCTACCAGCCATCTCTGTTCGTTCATTCTCCAATGCCTTTTCCAACTCTCGTATCTTTTCATGAATACTCAAGATCGTCTCAGCCCCATCGTCAATTTTTGTTTTTGCATTACCTGTATGTCCTTCAGAGATCCGTGTTTTTCCATCTACCGTGAGCTTGCCATGGGGCGTCTTTGGATTTCCATACTCCCAACCATTATCCATCACGGGTCGAATTTTGAACAACTTATCTTCGAGAGCATCTTTTTTTTCCCCGGTCTCTGTACTCCACAGTTGATCGTATGAATTGATAATTTCTGACCATGATGTAGAACCAGTTACGGTAATAGGTTCTATGCTGGCATCTTTCAGGGCCTTATTGTCACTGGTAAGCTCAGCTTCTTTTACAAATTCCTCTTTTTCGATCTTTTTCAGGTCCTTATCAGAACTCTCAAGCTCAAGAATGATCTGATCTTGGATCTGGTCGATCTCCTGGTCTTTGGTCTGGATCTCATCAATGATGGTATGGACCTCATCAGTTCCTGAAGTCCCACTGCCAGATGCTTCTTCGGGGAAGCCAAGCCAAATACTCATATTATCATCCAATTAGTACTAATTATTTTATTATTTATAAAATTCCATAATAGTTTAAGCATTTTTAATGTTTTTTATTGATAATGATCTTAATAAAAGTTTTTTGTTAACCTCCATACCTTTTCAATTCCTTATCCATATTTTCCAACCATGACTCATAAAATAGCTTTTTCATTTGTGTCTGCAGAGACGGGTCATGAACAAACTCTTGTAATTTTTGATTAGAAGGCTGCCTTTCGCGATCCCTAACATCAATGGTCAATCTTTCCGACAGTTCCCGCACCTTATCTCTTAAGTAGACGAGTTGTTCTTTCTGAAGATTATCTTTTGACGGTTCAATTGTGGGAAATCTATCCATACCACCGTAATCGAAGCGTTTTTTAACGGCGTCAAGATTAAGATATCTATCCTGAAGATTGATATTGTATCTGTATTGTTTGTATTGTTTGTATAGTTTGTATTGGTCTTGTTGTGTTTGTAAGGTCTTCGATCTTGCATCGGAAATGTACTGATCGGGTTTTTGCTCTTGCCCACCACCTCTGGTACTTCCCGATAGTTCTGTTGTGGTTGTACTTATATGCTCATTCGGTCGTAGTTCGGGTTTGCGTAATAATAATCCAATTGCATCCGAGATACTGGAGATCTTTTTCGCCGAACTGTATCTCCCCTTTGTTGGAATAGTTAATTCTTCATTATATATACTTGAGATCTTATTGCCTTGCCCTTGCCTGTTAAGAATATATTGCCCGGTGCTTTCTGATGGTCTTTTAAAACCTGGCTTAGCAAGTTTAGTATCTTTTGGTGCCTTTGGATCTGTAGTATCGTGAAATTTGGGATATGCAGCACTTGCCGCTATCACTCCTAAAATGTTTAGAGCCTCCGCAGTTGATTGATTGGTTTTTATCTTTTTTGTACTTATTTCATTTTGTACAGATATGTGCCTTGAAAGCGAATCCGAAGATAGTGTTCTCGTCGCAGCAGTATATTTCATGATCGGCAATTTTGACGGGATATTATCAGAATTTAACTTGACATTAGATGTTGTTATTTGCCCTGGGAAAATGCCAGGAATGGTTGAAGCTCTGGCTCTGGCTCTAGCTCTAGCTCTAGCCCTGGTAAGATCGGATGAAAATACCGCCGCATTCAATAAATTCAAAGCATCAACTGCCTTTGTTTGGTGTTGAATATGATTTTGATATTGATATCTGGGCTCAACTTGTTCAATTTCCGATCTTTTTATTCTTTTATTTTCAATAGATTTTGAACTTACCTGCTGTTTGAGATCGATAATCTTCTCTGGCTTGGCTTTGTTTTCAAACGGCTTTTTTAAAACAACACCCTTTGGTTCTACATATCTTTTAGCAGAATGATCCAACATTGCCAATGCATTTACTGCTGGAGCCATTGCCGGTATTGATTTGGTGATCAGATGTTCTGAAGTTATATCTTGTTCAATTATCGTTACACCTTTATCAGAAGGAGTTAAAGCTGATCTCATACTCTGCGTTTTCATAAGTTTTTTCTGTGGTATTACCTTTGGATTATCTGTGGTTTTCAGAGCTTTTCGAGCTATAACTTTCTCTGGCTCAGGTTGTTTTTCAGGTCCAGGTTGCTTATTTAAAACAAGATCCTTTGGTTCTATATATCTTTCGGCAGAAAGATCCAGCATTGCCAAGGCATTCGCTAATGGAGCCATTGCCGGAATTGGTTTGATGATCAGATGTTTCAAAGTTTTATCTTGTTCAATTATAGTTACACCTTTACCAGAAGGTGTTAAAGTGGATTTTATATCCTGCTTTTTCTTGGGGGTTTTAGGCGCCATTGAAACAGCGGCTACACTACCCATAAGACCTATAGCAAAAGCGATCGGCGTCCAATTAGAGCTCTTGGTAACTTTTTTCTGTGCGATCACCCTCACATTTGTATTATCTGTAGTATATGTATTATCTATAGTTCTCAGAGCTTTTCGAGTTATAATTTTCTCCGGAACTTCAACATCAACTTGTTCGGACCCGGTTATATGCCCTGTAATAGGTGGCTCCACGTCTGTATTATGTTTATCCAGTGTATGTTCTGTTGGTCCTGTTGTTCCTGTAGGTTCGTCAACTTGTTCAGGCAGCTTGTGAGGCAAACTTAAGCCTGCCAATTTTTTATCTCCTTCTACAATATCCGCTTTTAACTCTTGTGGCTCGAAGGTTTGTATTTTAAGCGGAGTTTCAGTTTTTAATGGGGAATGTGGTATCTCTATTGACGTCTGAGTCTGAGCAATATTGCCGGTTAACAAACCAATTGCACCTATGATCGATACAAGTGAGGGTTGTAAGGGTGACTTTTCATAAAGTGGATTTATGGGGGTGATCTTGCTTGTAGATATATCTTCCGGACCTGGCATCTTTTCCAGAACCTTTGATGATGACAACCATGGAACAATCTCACCATCGCCCTTTGCCACATCATTGAATGTGTGTTGCTCTTGAACCTCAATTTTTATCTCTTCCGGTTTTTTTCGAATATTTTCAGGTTTTGTAAATATTGATGTTGATCCAGGTAATTGCGGATCTTTTTCGGCTTCGATATCAATATCAATATCAATATCAGGGTCAGTTGTCATCAGAGGGTCAGTAATTTTCAGATCTTGTTGTGTTTGTTGTGTTTGTTGTGTTTGCGGCACTTTTAGATCCTCCATCAGATCAGCTGCACTCGCTGGTTTGGGTTTGTATCGGGTTGCGTTTTGAATTGAACTAGCTGCTTTATTAAGTGATGTTATGGGTTTTTCCAGAGGTACATGTAATATGAATGTTTTTGATCTTTTTATTGCACCGCTTTTATATGGTTCGGGCTCGGATCCAAAATTACCGTAGGTTTTTTTCAAATGGTGTAGATATTTTTCCGGCATTCGTGATGAAGCCATAATTCTTAGAATCATCACATTATATTCCACTATTTTGCGTGATATAGGTGTGATATTCATGGTTGTAAAGTTCAATGAATTGGCAATGCTTCTACTTTTTAAACCTTCATTATGAAGTCGGTTAACTGCTTTTGCTAATGCATATCCTTTTATATGGGTCAAGTTATGAGCTTGATCTAAAGCATTTTGAAGCGGACCCATTGAATTATTTTCCAAGTAGGTTAACCCCCGATCAATAATTAATAATATAATAGTGTAAAGTCATTATAGCTAATTCAATATTTTCCTCAAACTACGTCATTCTGTAGATCTGTGCGTGAGGTATGCCCTGGATCCGTATGATGCAATCGTCAGAAATTAATCCTGCTTTTATTACACATTTTATTACAATTTCACCCACCAGGTTTGCACTAGTTGAGTTCCTTAAATGATCTAAAAGTTCCTTTTCGTCTGTCCTAAACCCATCATAGAAATCTTTGTGAACCTGTAATTGCAGTTCATCATCCTCAAAAGTCTTACCTAAAAGTTTTTCATCACAGGCTGCGATCAGAACTTCTCCGCTTGCATTGTGTATCTTAATAGCTATTACATTTTTTTTCAAATATATGGCTCCATGATCAAGATCAATGATCCTATTATAATAATAACATATATCTATTTCTTTATTTAAATTAATCTTAAGATAATGACTATTGGAATTTCAATATTACCCGTCGAATATTCGTCTTTATTATTGATGAAAAAAAAATTCTAAATCCGAAGTTCTAATTTCACATAAAAATAGGATTTATTATTGAGTTTGCACTATTTTTCTTGAAGCTTGGAATTCCTTTTATTAAGTAACAATTAATATGGAATTCCAACCCCCTAAACAAATCCGAAATGAGAATATCCCAAACTAGTTTTTTATACAAGCTTGAGCTTTTTCTCCGACGGTTTGAAGATCCTACCATCGCGTAGTAATTTTTCTATATCTCCAACAACCTGGTCGCGATCAAGACCTTTTGCCTCTGCATTTTCAATTACTTCTTCTTCGTCGGTAATTCCACCCTTGTCGCCCGTGCTTAAGTCGCGAATTATATCCATTAGTTGAATTATTCTGCCGCGCTGTGAATGGCCAACACCTGTTGCGATCATATCTATATCTATAATTCCGGAATCACTTGCAACACGTTTGAGATAATATTGTGTGATCTTAATTGCACGTTCACTATCTTCAGACGTTATCTTCTCGCTCAAACGCATACGTGCAGATGCCTCAGAGATCCTAACGAGCGCTTCCAGTTGTCTGGGTGTGATCGCAACTGCGGGGGTATCGCCGCTGCCCTCTTGCCTGCGTAACTGCACATAGAAATCCGTAATATCTTGTATTGCGTCAGGTGTCATGACCGGATAGATTTTTCGTCTAGCATGGGCGATATATTTTCGTAGAAATTCCGGTTCCAAGATAGGGATAACAGCTTTTAATGCAGTCTTTTCATCGGCCTCGGAGAATTGAGAATCCTCGCTTTCGGACCGATGTTCCTTGATCTCACCACCTAAATGTGATAATAATATATGCTCAGCCATGCTCTTATCTGTGGCCTCATCGGGTTTATCCTTCACCGGAAAGATCACATCAAATCTGGATAACAATGCAGGTGCCATATCGATCTGACCGGATATCGGCTGGTATTCATCGAATCTACCATATTTCGGGTTCGCCGCCGCCAACAACGCACATCGAGATTTTAACGATGCGGTAATGCCCGCTTTTGCCACATGTATCTCCTGTTGTTCCATGGCTTCATGCAGTGCAGATCTATCCTGTGAAGACATCTTATCGATCTCGTCTATACATGCGATCCCGCCATCTGCAAGGACCAGCGCACCCGCCTCTAGGGTCCAACGACCCTCGCCAAACTCGTCGCGCACCGCTGCAGCGGTCAAACCCGCCGCAGTTGTGGATTTTCCCGAGGCATATATGCCTCGTGGTGACAGGTGTGAAATATACTCCAGTAACTGAGATTTCGCTGTACCCGGGTCACCTACCAGTAAAATATGGATATCGCCCCTGATCTTTGTATTATCCGGCATATGTTTCCTCACGCCGCTGAACAATTGCAATGCCAGTGCTTCTTTTTCCACGATCATACCATATATGGATGGTGCGATGGACTCTATTATTGTATCATATACATTTGGGTTTTTAGCGAGTTTTTTGATTTCTTTCATTTCCTTATCGTCTATCTTTACATCCTCAAACTCTTTCTCTCGCAGCTCAATACTGTTACCTTCAAGAAAGATATCGAACAGTGTAGATTTTCCACGCACTCTATTATACCTTTGCTGGCTTCGTAATATGCCGTTTATCACAATTCTGTCACCTGGTGCGATCTGGCCGACAATATCATCCTCAACATACATACTCAACCGTTCTGGCTGTGCCCCCGCGCGCAAGCCTTCGGGTGATTCTTGGATTTCCAATTTTTGTGTATCGATGAATTGTGATTTTTCCGTTAACAATTTGAAAGCAGTTGAAGTTGCGGCCCTACCACAGCCGCCCTGTTCCTTTGAACAATCCAGGGGTTCCTTGAATGCAACGCCTTCCTGTGGCACCTTGAGTATTCCATAACACCGTTGACATTGAAACACTGCTTCGCGCAGCATTGGTCTAACTTCTGTGGTTTTCCTCACCAACCCATCAATTGCGATGAACTTTCCCAGATGCTCTGCACGTAGATCTCTAATACCGATCTTAACAGTTTCACTTGGCAATTTACTCACTCGAACGTGTAATTGCACACCCCTATCCACGATATCGGCTGGTAGTAGATTCAAGATCGCTTTTTCGGAATTATACAATGAATTGTTCGGTTTAATCAACAGATATTCTGCAAACTCCGAATCAAAGGAATCCAGATCCCAATACTCTATCTCGATGGATTTCTTATCCGGAAATGCATCTGCAGTCTCAAAGATCTTCGACATTCGGTCTTTTGACTCGAAGAAGCGTTCCCAAGTACTGATTAGCTGCTCTGAGGTATATTCTGTCGGTATTGATCTCCCTCCCCTAACGGGATAAGTTTATCTATTGAGATTAAGTTAATATTTTAATTTTATAATATAATTAAATTTTTGTTGGGGTAAGGTGAAAGTAACTCAACCGAATCGATCATTAAAAAATCGGCAACAAAATATGTACGAGTAAATATTGTTGTTCAAAGGTTGAGAGTCTCTCCTCAAATGTGGGAGAGGGTGATAGACTTACAAAGTACATAATATTTTTCGATTCTTTTTACCAAACTTTTTATATACCTTGATATTTATTTTTACCTAACATACCGGGGTTAATTTATGCGATATAAGTTTATTGGGACTTTCATTATTCTAATTTTTTTCGTTGAAACCATCTTTATTAATCCCAATATATACTCTATAACATCAAAAGATTCACAAATTACCGAAAATCCGTTCGAGGTACTACCGCCACAAGATCCAAATGAATTGTTAACCAATGCACCAAAAGCTTTCACAGAAAACCGTGGCCAGCTGGAAAACGATAATGTAAGATTTTATATCCAAGGCGGTGGTCTCTGGTTCACGGATGACGGTGTATGGTTTGAGATTAGAGAAGAGATAAAAGTTACGAGTCGAGAGGTGGGAGTCGAGAGTCATGAGTCAGGAATCCCGTTTGATCCGATGGCAAAGCTAGAGCCGCCTGAACCTAAAAAATTCAAGCGCGTGATTCTGAAACAGGAGTTCGTGGGTGCGAATCCGGTGAAGCCAATAGGGAGAGAAAGATTAGGCTGGAATTGCAACTTCTTCTACGGCAACGACTCGTCAAAATGGTGCACGGAAGTACCAAATTATCAAGAGGTATATTATGAAAATCTATATGACGGTATCGATTTACGATATTACACTAATGAGAGAGGTTTGAAATATGATTTTATTGTACATCCGGGTGCAAATTTTAGTCAGATAAGAGTTAAGTATGATGGTGCAGAAAGATTGAAAATTGATGATCTGGGGAATTTAGTAATAAGAACAAAGCTTGAAGATATTGTTGATGGTGAATTATTTATTTATCAGGATTATGATGGTATAAGACATCAAGTTAATGGTAGATTTGAAATGTATAATAATCTGGAATATGGTTTTGAAATATTAGATGATTATAATGAGCAAGAAATTATTGTAATAGATCCGCTTGTGTATTCTACATTTATTGGAGGAATTTATGATGATCATGGATCGGGTATAACAATAGATACAAATTCTAATGTCTACCTTACTGGACATACAGGTTCAACAAATTTTCCTAATACAACTGGTGCAGTTAATACCAAATACAATGGTTTGATAGATGCGTTTATATTAAAATTGAACTCAAAGGGCTCATCATTATTGTATTCAACCTTTATTGGAGGCATTAAATATGATGAGAGCACGGATATAGTAATTGATTCAAACAATAATGCTTATATAACAGGAAGAACAAATTCAACAGATTTTCCTATTACAAATGGTGTATATGATTTCACATATAACAATGATTTTGATGTTTATGTGCTTAAATTGAATTCAATAGGCTCATCTCTTTTATATTCCACATTTGTTGGTGGGAATAGTTTCGACTGGGGTAAAGATATTACAATTGATTCAAATGGTAATATATATGTAACAGGTTATACAAGTTCTAAAGATTTTCCGAACACATTAGGTGCATATGATACAACTTATAATGAAGGATTTTGGGGAGACATTTTTGTACTAAAACTTAACCAAATCGGTTCATTTCTTATATATTCCACATTTATTGGAGGTAGAAATTGTGACTTTGGTGAAAGAATTGTAGTAGATACAAAAGGAAATGTGTTTGTCACAGGGAGAACAAATTCTACAGATTTTCCAACTACATTAAAAGCATATGATACTACTTATAATGGTAAGTATGATGTTTTTGTTTTTAAATTAAATCAAACGGGGTCATCACTTTTATACTCAACATTTTTAGGGGGAAGCAATAATGACTTTGATGGTGGTATTACAATAGATTCAAATGGCAACGCTTATGTAACAGGAAGTACTGATTCAATTAATTTTCCATTTACCACTGGTGTGTACGATATGACTCACAATGGTGGGTATGATATTTTTGTAATTAAGTTAAATAGAATAGGATCAACTCTTTTATATTCAACATTTATCGGTGGAAGTAACAATGATTTAAGTATGGAAATTGCAATAGATTCAAATGACAATCCATATATTACCGGAAATACATTCTCACCCAATTTCCCCAATACAACTGAAGCATATGATAATAAATTTAATGGTGTAGTAGATGGAATAATATTTAAAATAAACCCAATAGGATCATCACTTATTTATTCTTCCTTTATCGGTGGTAATGATAGTGGTTGGGAAGGTACTGTGAAATTAGTAATTGATTTCAACTGTAATATATATATAATTGGAGCAACAGATTCAATAGATTTTCCAACAACTTTTGGTGTATACGATAATACACTTAATGGTCAAGAAGATATATTTGTGTCTAAATTAAGTATTATTAAAAACGAGAGTTTTCCTTCAGTTGAAGATCTTAAAATTTCAGGACTAAAAGTATTTAGAACTAACCAAATTTATTTATATTCAAATTCATCAGATATTGAAGATTTAGAGAAAAACTTAACTCCTTTTTTTATTGAGTACAGAGATCCAAATTACTTATTTTGGAATAATTCTTATTTCTCAAAACCACAGTATAATAATTCACGCTGGGAAATAAGTTTTACACCACCAAAAAATTCTGTATTAGGCTTATATGATTTCAGAATTATGTTTAATGATACTGATTTATTATTTAGCCCCTGGTTTTATCTCAATGATTCATTAACTGTCCTTAATAACATCCCAGTGGTAGAAAATTTAATTGTATCAGACAATAAAGCTTTATTAGATGAAAAAATATTGATATGGATCAATGGTACTGATATTGAGGAACTAGAGAAAAATCTAACAATTGAATTTGAATACAGAGATTATAACGAAAAATCTTGGAACTCATCATATTTGGATTACCCAATATATTCAACCGATAAATGGGAATATTCCTTTAATATACCTTTTGATGCACCCTTTGGATATTATGATTTTAGAACTAGATTCAATGATTCTGACAACGGTTTCAGCCAATGGCTTTATGCAAATGATTCATTATTAGTTTACAACATGAGACCTAAGGTCATTGATGTCAAGTTATCCAACGATTCTGTTTATAGAACTAACTCAGTATTTTTATATGTTAATGGCACCGATCATGAAACACACCAGTCTATATTAAAATTATTTGCTCAATATAAACCATATTATGATAGTGATTGGCTAGATTTATCTGGAGAATATTTAAATTCTAATAATTATTGGAAGATTGAATTTAATACAGTCAAAGAGTCAACCCTTGGATTATATGACTTTCGTGTAAGATTCGAAGATAATGAAAGTATTTCATCTGGCTGGCAATATCTGAATGATTCTTTGGAAGTGCTAAACAATATACCTATTGTTGTTGATCTTAATGTTTCGGAATATAATGTATTTAGAACAGAGACCGTAATTCTCTATGTAAATGGCTCTGATATTGAAAATTTTGAAGAACTGCTTACCTGTGAAATTCAATATAAATCACCATCAGGCACTTGGATACCTCTAAATGGAACCATTTTTAAATCAGATCATTGGGAAAATGATTTTACTCCACCTATCGATGCAGAACTTGGAATTTATGATCTCAGAGTTAATTTTACAGATTTAGATAAAGGATATAGTGGTTGGGCAGTAATAGAAAACGTTATTGAAGTTAAGAATAATCTACCTATAATTTCGACTTTATGCGATGACTTTGAAGTCGATTTTCAACCGAAATATATTGAGTTGACTCGATCTGGGTCAGATATCGAAGATTCTAATATAGATTTAATCTGGAGTGTTGATCAAACTACTATTAATACAAGTTTATTTTCAGTAAATATTATTAATATTTTGGAAGATATAATTCAGATTGTCCCAAAAGATAACGTTTCTGGTTCAGATGATATTACTTTAATATTAACAGATAAAGATAAAGGATTGGCAATAAAATCAAATGTTACAATTTATATTAACAGTATTATTAGTTATTATTACAAAATAAATGTAACTGTTTTTCCGAAGTCAGTAGAAATATTTCATGGTCAATCTCAAAATGTTACATTGAGAATAACTAACAAAGGTAATCTATCTGATAATAACACTATTACATTTGAATCAGGTGACTTCACTAAACAAGATATTTTGTTTGAAAAGAACCTAATAATATTAAATCCTGGCGAATATGAGTACGTAAATGTCACTATTACTGGACTTAAAAATATGAAAATAGATGATTATAGAATTACATTTATTGTACAAAGTCAATACGCAATAGATCAGACTGTGTTAACAATTAAAGTAAAGAGAACGGATGTTAAGGAAAAAGATAAAGATATAATGTTATTCGCAGGTATATGGATCATTATAATAATCATAATAATTCTCATGGTAGTAAGTGGGTTTTATTATTATAGAAAAAAATATGCCAAAAAAGAACTAACTCAAACTGAGGTGATACCTATCAAATCTGCCGTTGTTCCTAACCTTAATAAAACTATACAAAAAGACTCGGTAGCTATTACATCCAAACAACCAACTGTTATTACTAAAGAAGTTAGTAATACCCAACAACTACAACCTTCAACAATTCCTACACCCACATTAGCAAAACCAACACAAATTCACCAAACATCCGTACAACAGCAAATACCACAAGTTACTAAAAGATAGCCGCAATTAACGACTGCGGAGAGCCGACCTAGATCCACATCGGCGTTTTTACCATCGAGTTCACAGCACGGTCCAAGTCTAGCAGAGAAACCTCCAATTAGTACGCAAGATGAACAGACGCAAATAATCAGCGGTACGAATAAAACAGAATAATTAAAAAGGGGACTAAATATGTTCAATAAAAAGTTGATACAAAGATTATATTTGATACTAATATTAATAATTTTAATATTAATAAACACTGGAACATTAATAATATTTTCCTTTAACCAAAGAACATTTACAGTAAAAGCTGCTTCAATTTGGATACAAACTTCAGATTTAGATTTTAATAATGGAACTTTGGATAATGTATCAATTATTGGCGAGAGTGAAAATTCAAAATTAATATTAAAAGAGATAGCATCTGAATTTTGTTATTGGAGTAATAAAACTCCGCAAGAGCACCCAAGTTTAAGAGAAGATCATGCAATTGCAAATATTTATGGAACTGATAAAGTAATTTTATTTGGTGGATATTATTACAATTTTAGTACGAATAGTAAACACTATTATAATGATACCTGGATTTATGATTTAAGTGATAATACTTGGACCGAAAAAAAGCTAAGGATTAAACCAAATGCTAGAGATGAACACGCAATGGCTCCTATTTATGGAACATATAAAATTGTACTCTTTGGTGGTTTTTATTCTGATATTTTTAATAATAATTATTATTACAATGATACCTGGATATATGATTTAAGTGATAATACCTGGAGTGAAATAATTATTACAGGTAATAAACCAACCGGTAGAGCATATCATAAAATGGTTTCTGTTCACAATGATGATAAGGTAATACTTTTTGGTGGAGAAGAACTCAATTGGTTAAATCATGTTAATGATACATGGGTATATGATTTAAGTAAAAATACTTGGACGAAAAAAATGCCAATAAATAAACCAAGCTCAAGAATGTGGCATGGAATGGCATCTATTTATGGGAGGAACGATGTGTTATTGTTTGGTGGATTTGATGGAGATAATAATAATGAAACTTGGGTTTATAATTTAAGTAATAATAATTGGATTAAAAGGAATCCATTAAACACGCCTTGTGGAAGGAAGCAACCTGTTATGGCTTCAATTTACCAAACAAATAAAGTCATTCTTTTTGGTGGTTTTAATGGGATGGTTTTTAATGACACTTGGATATATAATTTAAGTGATAATAATTGGACAAAAAAAACTTTTTCAACTAAGCCAGAAGCTAGACATTGTCATGCAATGACCACTATTTATGGCACAAAAAAGATTTTGCTTTTCGGAGGATTAAATTATACAAATTCAAAATACTATGATGATACATGGATATTTACTCAATCTCATTATTTATATAATGGAACTTTTATTTCAACGCCTTATGACATCGGCTTTAATTCATCTTTCAAGACTATAAACTGGAATGCTGACATTCCGAATAATACAAGTATCAACTTTCAACTTCGTTCTGCATCTAATGAGATTGAAATATTAAACAAGAAATTTCTAGGACCTGATGGAACCATAGGAACCTATTACAAATCCTCACCGACTATTATTTGCTCGGATCATGATAAGGATAAATGGCTACAGTTCAAGGTTTTTATTTCAACTAACGAAGGTTCACAGACCCCAATACTTCATAATGTTACTATAAATTACAATCACTGGCCATATGAACCAATACTAAAAATACCGATGAATAAAATTTGGATAAATAATAGTAAACTAAAATTTACTTGGATATTTAATGATAGAGATTCTTATTCACAGGGCGGATTTCAATTAGAAATGGATGATAAAATCGATTTTAGCTCAATAAATTATAATAGTGGAGAAATTTATTCAAATATTTCGTCGTATATCCCATCATTCACAATTACTGATGGTATTTGGTATTGGAGAGTAAAAACACAAGATTCTGATGGTGATTGGGGAGCCTATAGTACCCCATGGAAAATTTTTATCGATACAAAACCGCCAAACTCAACACTAACCTTTCCAATAAATAATGGTTCATATAATAATTTACAGACAATATCCGGCACAGCCTTTGATTCCCAGATAGGATTAGGAATAAATAAAGTAGAAATAGCAATTAAAATGATAAGTAAAAATCATTATTGGAACGGAACCGACTGGAACTTCAAAGAGATCTGGTTGTTGGCTGACGGTACAACAAATTGGGTCTATGATTCAAGCAACATCCCATGGATTTCTAGCACTAATTATCTGATCCAATCGCGGGCTACTGATAATGTCACTAATATGGAAATTCCAAGTAATGGAATTGTATTTTATATTGATATGGATAGCCCCGCATCATCGATAAATATTCCGGAAAATGATACATGGTTAAATAATTTGAATACTATCTCAGGAAGTGCTATAGATATTGGTGGCTCTAGTATTAAAAAAGTGGAAATTAGTATTAGACAAACGAAGAATATTAAATATTGGGATGGTACTGGCTGGAATATAAATAAGACCTGGTTAACAACAATAGGAACCTTTTTTTGGTCTTATAATACAAGTAATATACGTTGGTCCACAGATTCTCAGTACATTATACAATCCCGCACTACGGATAATGTAGGGAACATAGAAATTCCTGATATAGGAATAACTTTTGGGTATGATGATAAACCACCAGATATCTCTATTTTAATCAACAATGGAAATAAATATACAAATTCTTCTAAAGTTACATTATCATTAACTGCTGAAGATTTTGGGTCTGGGGTTTCACAAACAGCATACAGTATTGATGGTATTACATGGTTAAATTGGCAAAGATTTAATACAACAAAATTAGTCGACCTACCTGAGGATGATGGTGAAAAAAGTGTATTTTTCAGAGTTGAAGATAGGGCAAATAATATTGAAATGAAACTAAATACAATTATTTTAGATACCACACCGCCTTATTCATTATCGATTTCAATAAATAATGGCAATTCTGAAACAAATTCGACATTGGTAATTCTTAAACTCAAAGCACTAGATGCCCTATCAGGTGTTTACCAAATGTCATTTAGCACCAATGGAAACAATTGGAGTAAATGGGAGAATTTTACAGAAATAAAATCTTATACCTTATCATCAGATAACGGTGAAAAGACTGTGTATTTTAAAGTTAAAGACCAAGCGGGTAATATTGCAGACCCATTATCAGATACAATTTTATTAAATACCATTTCTTCTATGACAAATGATGAGGTACCTGAAAAGTCTTTATCTAACATTGATATTTTGATTTTTCTGATTATTATTTTAATCTTTATTATAATAATTATTATTTTAATGAAAAAACGAAAAAATCGTCTTAAACAGGATTCATTGCCCCCAAAAACTACTACTTTGAAATCAATTGAACAAAAAACCTTTACCCAACAAATACGGCAAGTCACTAGCCAACCAAAATTAGAATCCACAGAAAACCAACCTAAACTTGCACAGGAAATTTTACCATTGAGTCAACAGCCCGAACCAAGTATATCTGAGAAATCCACAGTTACTACGCAAGATGCGGAATTGAAAGTAACCAATGATACAAGTAGAGAAGAAGAAGAATATAGAGAAGATTAATAGATTTAAAGTCAATTAATGTAGGGGCAAATAAAAACTGGCAATTTATATGTATGATTGTAGATAAAAACTAAGAAATATATTATTTTGTTATATATATATATATATGTTACTATATAAATAAAGATATGAACTAATTTTCGAAAAACTTAAATAGATCATAAACTCATTAATTCCTTTAACTACCTCCCTAATTACTCAAAGGTTATATGAGAAGGATAATGCAAGGTGGAACTAGGATCGATCATATTGGGGAGGATTGAAAAGTATCTAGTTAAAAAAGGAGGTTGAGAACTTGAAAGAGAGAAGGATACGAAAAGGAATAGCTATTTGGATAATTTTGGCACTACTTGCAACAATGGTTGTTATAACCGTGCCAACTAATGTGAGCGCTACTACATATTATGTAGGCCCTACACGAACATATAGAACAATTGGGGCAGCTCTTGCTGTGGCCAGAAACTATGATACAATATATGTGGATGCTGCGACTTATACTGAGCGTTTTACCATTACGCAAATAGGTTTAAATCTGATAGGTGCCGGGGCGTCAACAACGACAATAGATGGAACCGCGGGTGGGGACGTTGTAACAGTTACTGCGGATGATGTTACCATAAAGGAGTTCACAATTAAAAACAGTGGTCCTGCCTGGGGGGATTCCGGAATTGAACTAGCGGGGAGCCCATCAAATAAGATTACTGGATGCCAAATATATCAAATTGATTTAGATCAGTGTGTTTATGGCGTTCATCTTTATCACGCAGAGGACAATACTATTGGAAGAGATTCCGAGTATATGAATATAAAAGATAATATTTGTGGGATTGTACTTTCGAATTCTGGTCGAGAAGTTGGTTCGACAGTTTATAAAAATATAATCAAAAAAATTCATATTACTTCAACTAGCACCACAAACAGCGAAGATGATGGGATTTATCTTGTAAATAGTAATTATAACGAATTTTATAATATTGATATTTCCCAAGATTGGGATTGTTGGTGGGATGGTGCAGTAGATTTGATTGATTCTTCAAATAACATTTTTGATCACATTACAATTGTAGAGAACCAAGAATGGTATTGGCCGCCGGATCTTGACGATAGACAAGGTGATGGCTTCTTCTTATATGGCAATTGTAATTCGAATACAATAAAAAATTCTGACATCAAAAATTCAAGAAATGGTATTACACTTGCTAATTGGGGTATTAAGAAATGTAATAATAATATTATTCAATATAACGACATTCATGATAATAATCAAAGTGGAATCTGGCTAGATCATACCGATTTAAATACTATAGAGAATAATGATATATACAATAATAGTAAAGAGGACAAATATTGGCCTTGGAAAGGTGGTCATGGCATATGTTCAGAGGCTTCTACATATAATACAATAAGAGGAAATATGATCTTCGATAACGATATGGATTTAAATAATGATGGTGACGGTATTTGTTTAACTTCAAATTCCAATGATAATATAATAGAAGAAAATGAAATATATAACACACTACTTGGAAATCAACAATATGGCGTTCATCTAAAGCAATCTCTGGATAATATAATTCTAAATAACAATGTTGACCTGAATATACCCCCAGATGACCTTTTTGGTATTCATCATAATAAGAAAGACGGTATATCTTTAGAAAACTGTCAGGATGTAGATGACACCGAAGTGAACGAGATAAGCGGAAATGAGATACATAATAATGGAAATAATGGCATTCACTTAGATACATCTCATCTTGTTAAAATTATAAAAGAACCAGTCAGTAATAATATCAACAAAATTTATGATAACGAAGAGAATGGTATTTATCTAGAAGGATCTGATGTAAATACAATAGAGGAGAACGAAATATATAACACAGATAATGGAAATCAGCAAAATGGTATTTATTTATTTGATTCAAATAGTAATTCTAATATAGATTATAACGAGATTTATAATAATAAGGCAGATGGTATTCTTTTAGAAGGATCTAATGATAATACATTCCAGGGAAACGAAATATATAATATATATTGGGTAGATCATCAACAAAATGGTATTCACCTAAAGGATAGATTTGTACCGCCAAGTACGTATATTCCATCTACATTTAATAAAATCCAATTAAATAATATTATTCGTTTTAATAAGAAGAACGGGGTCTTTTTAGAAAATTCAAATAATAATGAAATAATTGGAAATAATATTTATAACAACCTAGGAGATGGAACCTATTTGGAAGATTCTGATTCTAATTTAATAACAGGGAACGAAATTCATAATTTAATATTAAATGTTAATCCAGAAGAAAATCAACAAAATGGTGTTCATTTATTGAATTCAGATCAAAACGATATTACAGATAACAACGCAGATTTGAATAATGATGGGGCATTTGGTATTCATCATAATTTCGGGCATGGGATTTATCTTGAGTCTTCGGATGGCAATACAATTGAAAGAAATAATATAAACCAAAATGGTTATAGTGTGGATTATTTTGCAGGTATATTCTTATATTCATCTTCTTCTAACCCAATAAATGAAAATGTAATTTTGCAGCATGATTGGTGGGGTATCATTCTTCATGATGATTCCGATGGTAATACCATCCTCCGCAACCGAATACAAGATAATCTTGATTGGGGTATAGCGATTCCAGAGGAGGACTGTAACAACAATCAAATCTACCATAATAATTTCATTGATAACAACCCTAGTAATCCTAAACCGTCTGGAGCGGGTCAAGCATCTGATTGCGGATCAAATATCTGGTCGAATGGTTACCCCTCAGGTGGCAATCATTGGTCTGATTGGACCGAATATGATGGCTTCAATGGAACACGTCAGGATATACCAGGTTCGGACGGAATTGTTAATTCGGGTGATGCGACTGGTGGATTAAATCCTTATACAATACATGGAAGTACTGCACAAGATGATTATCCATTTGTAAATGAATTGCCTTACCCAAGTTGGTGGTGATTTCTTTAATTTTGGAGTTTGGTATTTGTGATTTTTCAATTAACTGCATTTTTGCGTTTTGATTGGATAGAATAATAATATTAGTTCAACGAGATGGTGGATGGTCGACTGGTCAGCTAGTCGATCGGTCAGCTGGTCGGCTAGTCAGCTGGTAGACTAACAGACTGATAGACTAATAGACCGGTAGACCAACAAACCGGTAGACTTACGGACCGGTAGACCAGTAGACGAGCAGACTGGCGGACCACCTACTTTAACTATTATTCCAGAGGTAAAAGTTCTTTCTTTACGATCATTTCTTTATAAAGAACTTTTAACTCGAACCAATTAAAGATATCTATCGAAGCCGAGAATGTGCCAGTAAAGCCCGGGTGAGCGTTCGGTGATCTCTTTTTGTTCAATTAATTTGTCAAATACCTCTTTGATCTTTGCCAACCCGTACCCTGTACGTTTCTTCAGATCGTTTTCGAAGAGTTCACGCGCCCAACCGTCTTTGTAAGTATTGTTCAATTCGAACAGGATGCTGTTAACCGTATCTCGGAGTTTATAGCTTTTTATCTGGTCACGCTTAGCACGTTCATCTTCCAGTTGATAATACAGGTCGATAATGGGTTTATTAAATTCTTCCACCAATATAGTAACCATTTCTTCAAAAAGGTTTTCAGAACTAGATAATGCATCTTGTGAAGAGATATGTTTTTCAGAACGTAAAATACCGTTTGAAATTCTTGATAAGTGTTCACCAAGCCCTCCGATCGGGTTTGTATCAAAAACTATACCATATTCCATTAATCCATGTAGTTCCGGGAAAGAGCTCTTTATATTGTCCATTAAGTTCTTGACAGCGCCAGCAATCTCTAAAAACTCATATGGGGAATGTGGGTATTTTAACCGATTTTGGAATATCAATTGTGATAGGTCGAAAGAATATTCAAACACTTCAGTTTCTGATTCATCAATTAATAGATCATTATTTGTAAACAATATTGGAATATCTGTTCGACTCAATACCTTGGTTGAAATGATCGGTTTTTGTATAAACGATTCCAACGGCCGGTTTTTAATGGAATCCAGGACCAGCGTGGAGGTTGAGATGTTCAGTTCGGCTTCTTGGAATGTTTTCATAGGTTCTCGATTGCCAAGAAAATCGTTTGCCACTGTCAGGTTCTTTTCAAACCTGTAACTCAATTCCGATGAGTCGTGGAACTTCAAATTATTTTTCATTTTTTCAACATAATCCATCGTGCCGGTGAGCTTCTTTTTGTGGGTGAAGTACGGCAGTGGAATATTTAACAGGTCTTTTTGGAGATCATCCAGTACACGCGAGTCGCATTTGAACTTCTGTTCATACGGTGAGATCGGTGAAAATGCGTTACCACCTGCACGCCCCTCGTATATCGGAGAACTCATGAACCATGTAATTATGCCTTTGGTTAACAGATCATTAAAATTGAACCTATCTTGAAGCATACCTGCCAGATCCTTAACCTCGACCACCGTGTCCGTGATCGTGAATAACTCATTGAATCCTAGCAATGCCGCATCATCGGCGATCACAAAATTCGCACTTTCCAAGCCGGGCTTGAACATTGAAAACTCCCTGATACTGCCCGTAATTGATACAAAATGTGCCTGAGAGATGTCTCGTTTAGCGGCCAGGTCTTTTGGAATAATGACAGGTATTGCTGTTGTAAGGTCGGTAGGTGAGCTTGATAATATTAATAAATTGTAATTGCCAACATCCTCAAGAACCTGGTAATGGATCGAATTGAACAATGCTATCATTTTTTTTGGTGGTGAATGAATGAACCCCCGCAAGTCAACTTTTCGGCCCAGGGGCAATTTGAAAGTATTAAGCTGCTTATTGAAGAGCTCTTGTAATTTATTAGGGATCTTATTTGGTGAGATCTTCAAAAGATATCTCAATTCCTTTCGGTTCAGTGCATCAAATGCATACAGTTTCTCTAATTCGTCGCGGGTAATCTCACGGGAATGCATAATATCACTATGTTCTGTATTATTTAATTTGTTAATATCACTAATCTTTATCGAGCTGCTGTATCTCCGATGCTAGTACTATAGGTATTGCAAGATTTGTCTTACCTATGAGCTCGAAGCCGAGCTTGCCCTTGACAAGAACAGATTCTCCTTCCTTAACACCCACCAGGTCTTTTTTCAGTATGATCTTTTGTCCCTGGCCAAGGCGCAGTCTGGGTTCGTCCATGGGTTTCAACCAGACCTCCTGGTAGTTTGAGAACTTTGATCTCTCCTGCATGAACGTAAAGGATGGCTTGGTTGACTTGCAGTTTTTGTTGGTACAGCATTCGGGCCGCAACAGACTGCACTTACCGCCGCCCTGGGGCACATTAATGAGCTTACCACACATTTCGCACCTGAACATCGCACTTTGCAGCTCGGGGGTGACTGGTTTGGCTTTTCCGATCATGCCGGTAACCATTACATTCTTATTATGATGGTAAGTTGTGAATGTATCAAATCCCAATATGAAACTGGATGGTTCTTTCATTATATCGCCTGAGATATCGTTGAATTAACTTTTGTTATTGGAGAAGGCTAAATGGTTTCGTGGATAATTAATATTATTGTTGTGAAGGACTGCATTTCTGATAAATATCGTTTGATGGACAGTTTCGATGGAATACCAATGTAAACCACTTGTGGATTGGAAAAGTAAAACTTCGACAATTTTCTTACGAAAATGGTCTCGAGCTATAAATTCTTTTTATAATTATGTAATTAAATTCAGAATTTATACCCATGTAAAAATTTGCTAAAGCAAATTGACAAGTCAAATTTTAAACCTCAACAATTTTTCATAAAAAAATTGTCTGGAACTAAGAATTCTTAAAAATGCATTACAATTAATTCAGAATTCTTACCCAGTCAAAAGTAGGAGTTAATTGTTAAATGGTCCACTGGTTGTTTGGTCTACTCGTCGGCCAGTCAGGTAGTTTGCTAGTCTGCCAGATGACTAGATGACTAGCTGACCAGTAAACACACCTTATCCATTTTACACCCCTCTTGTCAGTGATTAAATTTGTAATGTTATTATAATGGCCCCCACCCCAAGTAATGATCGCTTGGAATTGTTGGGAGACCACTTCAACGAATTATTGGTCACGATCGTTGAGGGGGGGCAATTTCGAAAAATAGTCTATAGAATGATGGGAGTTTAGCGAGTTTAAAGAGTCCGGATATTATTATATCTTTTGTATTTCTCCATCTGAAATCTCAAAGTAGACTGCTAGTGCTGTGACCAAGTAATCTTTAGACATAATATTTAGATAATTTCTCATCTGCCTTCCGCTTAGTAAATTTCCAATCAATCTTTTTTTTCTGTTTGTTTCGTTTTCTTTCCCAAGCCATGACCTCTTGTCTCAACAAATCCTTATCAGGAATTCGTCTTTTCGTACATTCTGCATCCATCACTCCTATTTCGACCTCAGCAACATTCAGCCAGCTTGCATGTTTCGGTGTGTAATGGAATTTGATTTTATCAAGTATACGTTCTGCTTCTTCTTTATCATACATTTCATAGAACGATGATTCATTATGCGTGTTCAGATTGTCCAGAACTAAATGAAGTCGTTCAGCATCGGGATATACTTTATCAACCAAGTGTTTAACGAATTTCGCGAAATCTTTTTTGGTCCTTCTGGAAGTCACTCTGGTAGTACGTTTTCCGGCTTTGAATTCTATTGCCATGAAAATGTTAGTCTTACCCCGTCGGATATATTCATTGTCATACTTCTCAATATGCCCAAGTGTCATAGGAATGGCTTTTCTCTTGTCCTCAAGTAGTTGTTTTGGTTTCTCATCAAGACCGATCACGGGATTTTGTGGATCGTAGGGCTCCTCGTATAAATCAAGAACATCATACATCCGTTCACGGAATTCCTGGTTTATTTCAGAAATACACCACATCCGTTTCAACCAAGGTTTAGTTTTGCTTTTTTTAAAATAAGACGAACTGTCTCCCTATTGATTGTTTCAAAGCCATTCCGCCTTTTCATTCGTTTTGTTAAAAGTCGAATAGTCCATCTTTTCCGACCCTTCGGTGGATTAGTACATGCTATCGCAATGATCTCGGCTTCTTGTTTGTTAGTGTATTTTTTAGGTTGTCCAGATCTCGGTTTCTCTGTAAGAGCATTTTGGAGACCTTCTTCTCGATATCTCTTCTTGGTGTTGGAAACGGTTGCCCTACTGATTCGTAATGTATTTTTTATCTCCATTTCCGTTTTTCCTTCATGTGTAAAAAGTAAAATATGTGCTCTAGTCAATTCTCTTGCGCTTTTCCGTCCTTTTTTCAAAAAATCGTGGAGGTATTCTTCCTCTTTTTCTATAAGGTTGATTTTATCCATAACACCAATATGGATTATTGGTTTATAAACATTGTCTAAAAACTAAATTGTCACAGCACTAG
>JAEHCK010000212.1 GCA_020696345.1 Thermoplasmata archaeon
AACGCGCCGCTACGGGTCCAAAAATACATTAGACGTTTATCAAATTTCATCCAGAACCTAAAGGATCTGGAATTCATTTGATAGAGCAACCTATCGGTCACTCAAAAAGATATTAAATACTCATTTCCATTCCCATGCCCAGTAGTAATAAATTGCATTCCCCTCTTTGCATTCTTACTTTTGACTGGGTAGGAATTCTGAGTTATTTGTAATGCATTTTTAAGAATTCTTAGCTCCAGACAATTTTTTATAAAAAATTGTTGTGGTTTACATTTTGACTAGGTAAGAATTCTTTACTTTGTGTTATTTAATATAAGAATTCTTAGCTCGAGATAATTTTCGCCAGAAAATTAATGAAGTTTACATTTTTACTTTTCCAATATCCCAAGCGACCATTACTCGAAGTGATCCCCCTTCCCCTAGTGGTTGATATTATTAATAAATCATAACGGTCGGTGAAGGCATACCCCCATAACCTTAGATCGACATTAAATAACACTACGTTTTAATATAAAATCAAGTCTATCGGTTACAAATCAGGATTGGACAAATGGTTTGAAAATAATTAATAAACAATGTGATAAAATGACAAGCGCGATACCCCGTCTCCATCGGGCAGGTGATAGGACCTTCAATGACCAATATTATACCTCGAAGACCGCCACCACAGCTACCGAACCTAAGAATGACGATTCAAATGGAGAAGACGAAGATAAGCCCAGTATTAAAGAATACTTAATTGGTTTGGCACGGGATATTCTGATCGCGGTAATTGTAATGGTGATCGTCATTGGCAGTTTGTGTTTCTATACGGGCAATTGGCCGCCAATGGTGGTGATCGAGTCGGACAGTATGATGCATAGCGACGACAGCGATATAGGTATAATAGATACCGGCGACCTGGTCCTGGTCAAAAGCGTTGATAGCCAGAACGACGTTAAATCGTATGTTGAGGGAAAAAAGTCCAATTACAAAACCTACGGCACATACGGTAATGTGATAATATTTAGAAAGAATGGCTTAGATGACACACCCGTTATCCATCGTGCAGTGATATGGCTTGAGTATAACGCTTCGGGTTATCATCTGGAGAGCAACGGTGTTGGTGGTGGCCAAAGTATAAAACCCGGTAGCTTTGACGTGCCTTCCAGAGGATTGTTTAATCAATCTAAAAAAATACATATTGAAGATTATGTGCCAAACCATTTAAATTTAACAATCGATCTGAACAGGATCTTAACGAATTTTGAAAAAAGCAATATTGAACCACACAGCGGGTTCGTTACCAAAGGCGATGGGAACGATCAAATCGATCAGGGCTCGTTACCGGATTCTCGGGGGCGGCCTTTGAGTGTTATAAAAATAAAATGGATCGTAGGTAAAGCGGTTGGCGAGATGCCGTGGTTCGGGTTGATCAAGTTATATATCAGCGGCCAGACTGAAAGACCAGAAAGTGAGGCCCCGCCCACAAGTGTGAATATGTTAATTTTATCAATTGTACTGATAATTGCAATACCTATTGTTCTGGACCTGACATTTTCATATCTTGGCAAATTGAGGAAACGTCGTAGAGAACAAGAACGTGATGAGGTTGCAGGTCACGACGGCGCAATACCCGAGGAGGGGGATAGGTTTAGACCACGGACTGGCGAAAAAAGTGTGGGTGCTAGATCTGATGAGAGGTTGCGTGGATATGCTCCGGATATTGGTTATGACCGGCAGTCAGATAGGGGCGTCCGCCCAAGATATGATTCGCCCGATAGGGCAGTGCAAATCACAAAAGATGATTTGTTAAAAAAGATAAAATAAAGATAAATCTTACTTTTCAATTTTAACTTTGACTTTTAAAAAAATGCGTTAATTATCATTTCATTTTCCATAGCATTTTTTTATATTCTATAATAACGTGGACTGGACCGGTGGTTTGAAATTGATAATATCTTTCAAAAGATCTGTCTTTCCAAGTAGCTTTTTTGTGCTATGAACGGGTATACACATCTGGATCAGCCTGGTTCTTCCACCACGCCCGAAAGATACCACGCGCGTACCGATGATCCCCAGCATATCGAGTTCGGAGATCAGGTCGGTGATCCTGCGCTGGGTTAATGAATCCATTTTAAGGTTTTTACACAATTCTTTGTATGTATCAAAGACCATGCCCGTGGTTAATTTATTGCTGCCTGCCTCCTCGTTCAAAAGAATTCCCAATAACACTAATTTGGATTGTGGCGGTAGTGTATCGATGACTTCGGCCACGGTATCCTGCTCGATCTTCATAACGGCTTTTCGCACGTATCTTTCCACTACCCTGTTCGCGCCTTCGCGGTCGGCCAGTTCGGCAGATACACGTAACAGGTCGAGGGCGCGACGGGCATCACCGTGCTCTTGTGCGGCCAATGCTGAGCATAACGGGATCACGGTGGGGTCAAGGGCGTCCAGATTGAATGCTTCTTCTGCGCGCTGATTGAGGATGTCCTGAAGCTGTGCGGCATTATACGGGGAAAATATTAGTTCTTCTTCTCCAAGAGTGCTTTTTACTCTTGCATCCAAAAAATCAGTGAATTTAAGATTGTTCGTTATCCCGATTATGTTTGCTTTTGCATTTTTCAGGTCGTTGTTAATTCTGGTCAGGTTATAAAGAATATCATCGCCGCTCTTCTCTACAAGTTTATCTATCTCATCCAGGATTATAGTGGTCACACCGCCAAATTCATCAATGCTGGCCAATAATCGGTTATAGACCTCATCTGTTGGCAACCCGGTCAGCGGTAACCGGTCATCCCAATCGGAAATGATGGCGTTTGCAATATGTGTAAGGACACGATATTGTGTATCTACATGTTGGCAATTTATATAGATATAATTAACAGATTTAGTCAACTCATTTTTCAGGTCCTGGCCGTAGATCTCGCTAAAATCAAAATTATTGTAAATGTTTCTCCACAGCTTATTATGGCCGTTTTCAAATTGTTCGATCGTGATTTCCAAACTTCTATCCAAAAACTTTTTAGACAGTTCTTTGGCTTTTTTTTCCAATTCTTTACCGATCAGTCTTACAACTGCGGTCTTACCTGTTCCGGTCTTGCCATAAATAAATACATTTGAAGGTGTTTCATTCTTTAGTGCTGCCACCAGTATTGCCGCAAGTTGATTGATCTGCAATTCTCTATGTGGTAGTTGGTGGGGTATGTATGTAAACCGCAAAACCTCACGATTGTTAAAAACTGATTTACTGTATAATATATCGTCGAATACGTTTGAATTGCTCAATGATTCTCCTCCCAAGAGATCATTTTGTGCATTTGATCTTTGTATTTATTTCCATAGGAAGTGGAATTATGTAAACTCCCTAACGGTAATTTCAACTAAACTACTTAGGAATACAAATAGGTTTTGTAAGGATTTTCGGAGAATTTGCTTATCCTATTTAAAACTTATTCCGAACCCCTACGTTTCAAGTGGAAACTTGATTTTAGATTCTATACTGGACAGCGTATATTTATATATAAATGTTCTTCAAATGAAGTGTATGGTTTTTATTGTATAAATTTGATTAAATTACCTTCTAAATTCTCGATATTTTCAGGAATTTGTTAGGTTAGGTTGGGGGGAGAGGCCCCTACATTTCATGTAGAGATGTGATAGGGTATAGAGTTTAGTGCAATTGAAATAATGGAGGATTGGGGGAATGGGAAGATTGGGGAATTGAAAGATTGGGGAATTGAAAGATTGGGGAATTGAAAGATTGGGAGGATGGGAAGAATGGGTGATTATAGCTGTTATTGAAAATTGAAGAATAGAGATTGAAAAATAAAAAAAACAATAATGTAATTTCAATTTACATTTTATAATTTTCACTTTACAATTTACAATGCCGTAAGCGCCAATAAAGCTGATTTGCCCCATTCTTTCATTACATCATAATTCAAGCGAACGATCCGAGTGGTGCAAAGCACCCGAGGGATTCGCGAAGCGCCGAGCGAAGCGAGGTTGTGGCCTTATGCCACATCTTTTCCGTGAACGCTTTTGCATGACAAAATGCATTATTTCAATGTTAATGTAAAAGGGTTTGTATTAACGATTCACAATTTCACTCATTATAAACGATCTTGTTTTCCCTAAATCGGGAGAAGAACCATTTATTATAATAATCAATCAATCTCTACTTATATGATCTCCGAAACCTGTAGAACCAATTATATATCTTAAATATCTTTTTATGAAATCCCTCCAAGAATACACGCCCCTTTAGGGGTGTGATGAATTGGAGCAGTGATGAGAAAAACGGTTTCTCTCTCTGCATCACTTATCAACTCCTTTGACTGGTTTTTTGATAATAATGCTATCTTCTTTAATCGTTCCACAATATGTTTCTCCTTCAACAAAGATATTAAATTTAGTATTATTGTTATCGATTGCATAGGCATTAGTTCCAGCCATAATAGCATTCCAAACTTTAATCATCTCGTCTTTCATGAAGGTCTTCCTCTTCTTTTAACTTCTTTCTTAACCTTTTCACAGTTTCTTTTGCTTCTTCAGTATCTGAATCAAGAGTTTTTGTACCATCGAGATTACAGTATTGGTCAAACACTGAACCAAATACTTTTAAGCATTTTGGGCATATGCGCACATTAATCACATCCATTCATCAATTTTCTTTTGATCTTTTAACATTTCTTTAGCGTGAAATATATCGTAATCAAATACCTTCTTACCATTTTGCTCTGCAATATATCTGGCAACTGCTTCTTGGCTCACATGCCCAGCGGAACCACAATAATATCCCCTTGCCCATAGATTCGGGAACTGTTTGTATTTGTATTGATATCCAAGATATTTCAAGTATGGAAACACCAACCGTAATTGTCGTGATGTGTTTCCCTTCAATTTCTTAACTATATCGCAAGGTCGATGGGTCGGATTTGCACCTACGAATAAATGGATATGATCGGGCATGATT
>JAEHCK010000070.1 GCA_020696345.1 Thermoplasmata archaeon
GACGAATCCATAAATTATACACAGGTCATACGAATCGAAAGCGCAAGAAAGAAGGTCATCGGAAAGCCGTATGGGGGAGAACCACATGTACGGTTTGATGAGGGGGTGGTGGACGTAAGCCCACTGCCCTACTCTACCCTTTTAATTTACAATTTCATCCAACTAGTACCCACCAATAGATGAGTTCTCGGCAGATCTTGGTTCTGTGGCTCAATGCAATAAAACATTTGGCAGAAAGTTTCCAGCTCTTTTTCTTTTAGTTGCGGCTCATCATTAAACAGTGTCAATCCATTTATATGCTCCACCATGGCCCTGCCGGGTAACGCTACGATAAGTGTCAGGTTTTTTGCCTCCGAGCCCGGGTATTGATATAGCTCAAGAATGTTATTGGATATGTCCATTTCAGTTTGTATCTTATGCTGCAGCGCTCGAGCATATATCTCAAGATCGATCTTCTCCAGGTCGGCCAGATCTAAATATGCATTTTTTGAAGTTAACACATTTGCCAGATCGGTCAAGAATGTACCCTGGTTTTGGCTGCACAGAACCAGAATCAAAGCCAAACCGTTCTCACCCAACCAGGTAATAAAGTTCTCTGTGCTTGTTGGTTCGCTTAAATATATCGTTATATTTGTGCGGTCGGGGTAATTATTTGAAAATATCGAAATGTCTATAGCCAGTTTAGATCCTTGCCCCGAAGCGCCAAGCCAAAGCAGCAGCTCACCACTCATCCGGCCCAGTACATCAGAAACATATATCCTATTCCGAATGTATCTATCTGGTTTCGCTCTTGCCGGCCATTCAGCTTTAGATTCAGCTTCAAGTTTAACTTTGAGAGATGAAATGCGCTCCTCCAGCTCAGGCGCCAGATCTTTTTGTGATTCAGGGATCATGAACGTGATCATGATAGTGATATTCTGTTCATCAGGATCTGGCCCCATGAACAACCCTGGTAATTCCAACTCGGCTCCGGTGAATAGAGTGCCAAACTTGGCTCGCGTAATAAAAAATTGTTCATTGGTATTATTATTTGTATTACTGGTAAGTGTAGGTTTCGAGTATGCCCTGGTGCTGAGCTTATATGTATCAAATAGAACGCCATCGGCAAATATCCCCGGTTTATCATGTTCGGATCCGGAAGATTTGGAGCCGGTTTTTGTAGTGGTAGTGGTTGTAAGCTGCACGATCCCCGGAAGGTCCAGATGGCTTTTTATTACAAGATCTAATTGCCCGGGAGTAGAACCATAACCGTCAATTAATAATGTGATATGTCCGATATCGTGGACAAGTGTGATATTCAATATTTTTAGGGTGCTGTTATAGTTTAAAGCCACTTCATACCCAAGTGTCGAGATCCATGGCAATAGGGGTGGATACGGGAACTGCGGTCTGTCCGTGACATTAACCAGGTCATATTCTTCTCTATACTGGTTTAGATAATCAATAAAATACGCGGACATGAATGTATCAAACCTGTTCGAGAGCCCGTCTCGAGTTTGAACAAGCACCCGATCCAAACTTCGCGCTTGAAATAACAATATATCGGTTAACCAATTGGATCTGAGGGGATCGGCATTTGTTATTGTATTATCCAGATATCTTTTATTATCGTTATCATATATCTCCATTCCCTGGTGCGCAAGAACAAACGGCAGTACCGAATAGATTTCGTCGAAACCAAGAGAAATTGCAGGTTTAAGGTATTTCCAGAATCTGTCCTCAAAATATTCAACCACATGTGATTCGGTTGATATCAACCAACCACCAACCACCGGTTTACCCGTATTCAGGTCCAGAAAATCTACCGAACCTATCTTGGGATCACTATCGAACCAAACATGAATATTAACTGGAAGATCCAAATTGATAACACGGGAATGCGGTGCATTTCCATTGAGTGGGTCGGAGGTATATTTATATTGGTCTTGATCTGTTCTCAGATCGAGCTTGAATTCACCTTTAACATCAAGATTCCATTCCAATCTATAATCATGGTCTTTTGGCCGTTCAGGCACCACAGTTGGTGTACGTGTTAATGAACGTGTACGCGTCTTTGAGGTCAACTCTGACTCTGATCCCGGTCCTGAACGGATGCCTTTACTTCTGGTACCCTCTCTCAGGTCCGCGGTAGTATACCAACCACGAGGGTCGTCAAGGCCAGTAACTTTGAGATCACCACCCAAAACCAGATATTTTGGCTCTTGGTCCACCTGAAATTTAAAATTTTGGTATTGCCCGCTCTCACCACCAGAAAAGGTAAAATCTCGTTCATCATTATTGTCTAGGGGTTCTGGCAGCCTTAGTATAAATTCAAGGTTCGTAGTATCGCTGGGATCATTTGTAATTCGTGGGTCCATCAGATATTTTGTATCATATTTTTCATTTAATAACGTCCGAGTATCCTTGGGTGTATCTATATTTATCGCCCCAGGACCTTTATCTAGAACTATATACAATGCAAAAAGGTCGGCAGGGTCGATATAGCCGGAATTGACGTATTTGTTCAGTAAAGTTGATAATAACCTGTCCTCATCATTATTGATATACGCCCTTCGTGAAGTGTAATCATAATAATTGCTCATCTCCGCATTGCCCCACTGGCGTTTACCTGTTGGATCATCACGCAAGGCCGCCTCGTTGGCATAGAAATAGAAGTTATCGATCGCGTTAGCGGCCGAGCTATCATACACTCCAAACAATAATGCTTCTTCGAGAAGTATGGCCAAATTGAGTGCAAGTTCCACATCACCCTCGTTAATTATATTCTTATGCGACTGGCCAGTGCCGAAGATACCTTTGTTGAACACCCTCATCCTGGCCAGAGTAGTAAGCATGTACTTCGTCATCCTGCCCAGGTCCGAGTATGATGTTTGTGCTTGGTTTTGAAACTGCTGCAGTTTATATTCCATGAACATATGCGGTACCTGCAATATCTCTTCGAAAGCCAGAACGCGCTGTTCCGAGGCGCGGCTGTTTTTATCATCGCCACTATTATCATTTTTCATATTTTTTGCAAAAAGCTGCAGATCACCGTTGAGGAGGTAGCTGAACGGTACCGATGTGTCGTAATATCTTCCAACTACATTTGTTTCCAGTTTGTTCGGCTCATCATGAGTGACACTAGGATATCGAACCAGATCATTGGTATTTCTATACAGAGGTTGGACATCAATATTACAATAGTCCACCGTTATTTCGATATTTTTATCCCGGACTTTATATGGTCGGTATTTAGAATCCAAAATATTCTCCATATTATCGTTCAAGTTCTCTTGAAATTGTGTATGGTCCAAGTAAAATATGGAATTTTCTTGCAGTAATTCGGTAGCATTGGAATTAACGAAATTCTTCAGATCATTAACAACTTCCCGGATATAATGGTCAAGCTCCAGATCAAGCTCCGGTCTATTTTCGATCTGATAATTGTTCAGATATAACACCCATGGTGAGAGCAGTATAAGTATCACGCACCCGGCGGCAGTCAACCGCACTCCGGATAAATATTTGCCTTTACCCGTTCCTTTTTGTACGGGTTCGTTTTTGATCTTAGTTCCTTTTATTACTTTCATTTGATCACGATCAAGATAAATTATCAACCTTGTTCATTGTTTATTTCAAACAAAATATAATCTAATTAAAATTACCTCGCTGCCGGTGTTCGATGGGTGATTGCTCGAAGTCATTGGAAGTGTTAAATGAAACTCATAGTCAGGTGATGAACTCTCTTCTAATTTAGGCGGTTCATTCATATTAGAGATGAATAGCGCAGAGATATTATGCCGGTCGACTACTGCCGCTTTTTGATACCCGCAAGTAATTATGAAGTTTCGGTCATCAGCGGTCAAAAAATTAAACTTTTCAGACAATTCCTCTTCGATCCCGTTCTCCATACTTGAAAAATTTATCTTGTCATTGTTGGCATTACGTATAGCCAGGTCGGTTATGATCAATTGCTCAACGCTCTGGCCAACATACTCGGTTTTTTGGCCGTTTTGGTCCTGATAAGCAGCTCTTGGAACAGTTGAGTAAAGAATTGTATGCATTGAATTTTCTATATACTCGTCCGATCGGTCATATCGTAAATAATACTCGTTCGATTCTTCTATGGTAGAAGAAATTATGATCATTGCAGAAGAAAGTGCCAATACGATAATGAAAAACAATACCGCATCCAGGATCGACCTGTGTTTCCGGAGAGAAGTGTTTTTTTTGTCATTTTCGGCTTCAGCCTTTTTTTCTTTCATTTTGATCACTAAGATTTATTAGTTAATTCCACACCCTGATCGAAACTTCAACCAGATGCAGTTCTTCGGAAGATACATAAATATTGACCAACATCGAGATCGTAAAATCATCTTTATTTGCGTTATTTGAAATTTGATATAGATCCAAATTGCTCCAAGCCAAATCATTTTCCAGTGTTCGATTATATTTAATGGGATATGAACTCAGATCATGCACTTCGATCAGAAAGCCGAGCTCAAAATCAAGGTCCGAAATGATATCGTCGGAAGTTAATGTTAAAAATTTATTACTATCCCATACATGAGCACCATGCTCGGGCTCGTGCACCAAGCTCTCAGTGCTCCGCAGCTCGGTCATGAATTCATACCCACTCTTTTCCAACGAGGCTTCTTTATCTGCAACTGTGGTAAAATTGTAATAGCTTAAAACTACGGCAAAAAGCAGGATCAGGACACCAACAACAACCATAGTATACCTGATCATATTCGATCTTTTGATCCAAGGATCTTTTGGTGCATGGGATAGTCTATCTTTTTGCAGCCGAAATCTCGGTTGTTTTTTAGTTTTAAGTGTAACTTTTACAGGCTTATCCTTATTCTCATCCTCATCTTCGATCTCATCCTCAACTTCAGGCCGAGGCCGTTTGGTCATACCGGCGTCCAAACTTGCTTTCATGACCGTGCTATCGCTGTCAGGTGCGTTCTCGATTTTTTCGTGTCCAACTGCTAATTCAAATTCTGGGTCCGGTGTATAATCGTGTTGTTTCAAAAACCCTTTTTCCGCGGTCAGGTTATTTTCAACTTTTTTTTGTTTCTTGATCTTACCCATGACCTCATCTCGCCGAGTATGCCTTTTGTATAATATCCAGATATTTAAGATATATTAATTTTAATTTGTTTATATACATTTTGGTATGGAATTAAAATTGATTTAAAAAGATTTCGATCACCGAAAAATATAAAAATCAATTTTAAAAGTGCTCCAATGTGGTTATATAAATAAAACACAAAACCTCAATTAGATATATATATTTGTACATAAGCTTATGAGTAAAAAAATATTAACCGATCGAGGTATAGATCTTGAAAAGAACAAATCACATTTGTCCGAAAAATAATAGATCAAAAAGAACCGAGAAGTATTTGATAACCAGTTCTATGATCGCAGTAATAATATTCGTGTTGATCTTTGTAAATCTAACACCAATCATGATACAGAATGCATACAATATTGAGAATAAACATGATCCTTCATATACAATAGATGATCCCGGTCCAGTTGATCTTGACTCGATCTTATCCTCCGGTTCGTCCACCCGGGGTACAACCGGGGTTAGCGGTATTAGCCAGTGGGATGCCGAGATTCTTTGGGCCGATAATATTATGATCGGCGGCATTACCATAGGCGATCTCGATCCAACACGCAAAGGTAATGAAGTTGTTGCCGTGGACACGAACGGCAAGGTGGTTTTGGTTCATAAGACTCCCACAGGTACCTGGGAGACGGAAGAGCTCTGGCAGGGCGAGGGCCAACTTTTGACGCCGGTGATCGGCGATTTCTACCCGGGCCATGATGGTAACGAGCTCATTGTGGTTGGTATGGCAATAGGTAATGAAAGTGAGGGCGGCGCCGGCCAGGCGACCATGATCTATGGAAGCGCCGATACCTGGAACTCGGCGGTCATGTTCATAGCACCCGACCTGCTGCACGGCGCGGCAGTTGGCGACCTGGACCCCACACAAGACGGAAATGAAGTAGTGGTAATGAGTTTCGGGTATGACGTGTTCATGTTAACGTGGAACGGAACAGGTTCCGGCCCCGGTGATTGGAGTGTCACCCTTATGTGGCATGGTGACGGCAAGGTGCGAAAAGGTGTGATAGATGATATCGACCCGAACCACCCAGGCAACGAGCTTGTGGTTGTGGACAAATCGGGTAACTGTACGATGATAACCGGCTCTGGCACTACCTGGAATGCAACCTCGCTCTGGACCGACCCGGGAACACCGGGCCTGGCCCGTGTTGCAGTAGGTGATGCTGACCCCACATACGCGGGTAAGGAGATAATCGTTGGTGGCGATTCCAATAATGTTGGTATAATCAGACGCACAGGTAATAGTTGGGACGGTAATGTCATATTTACCGATTCGGACAAGATCCGTGGTGTGGCCGTTGGTGATGTTGACCCAACAAGTACGGGAAACGAGATACTGGTGTTCAGTTATTCAAAAAGGGTCACGATGCTCACCGGCAGCGGCGATACATGGAAGAGCCGTGTACTATTCACGGACACTGGCCGCTCGCATGACCTTACAATTGGTGAATGCGACCCTGACCATGCCGGATTAGAGATAGTATTTGTTGGCTATTCAAATAATATTACCATGCTTGGCGTATCACCCTGGGTTTATGAGGTGATGTACTCTGGTACTTCAATGGTGGGTGGTTGTACTATTGGTGATCTCGACCCCACCCGGAAAGGAAATGAGGTTGTTGCCGTTGATACAAACGGTAAAGTGATTTTATTACATCAGACCGGTATTGGAACCTGGGAGACGGAAGAGCTCTGGCAGGGTGAGGGCCAGCTTTTAACGCCTGTGATCGGTAATTTCTACCCGGGGCATGATGGTAACGAGCTTATTGTAGTTGGCATGGCCAAGGGCCTGGAAGAAGCGGGTGGCGCCGGCCAGGCAACCTTGATCTATGGAAGCGGTGACACCTGGAACTCGGCTGTTATGTATACTGCACCCGACCTGCTGCACGGCGTGGCAGTTGGCGACCTGGACCCCACACAAGATGGAAATGAAGTGGTGGTAATGAGCTTCGGGTATGACGTGTTCATGTTAACGTGGAATGGAACCGGTTCGGGCCCCGGTGATTGGAGTGCCACCCTTATGTGGCATGGTGACGGCAAGGTGCGAAAAGGCGTGATAGATGATATAGACCCGAACCACCATGGCAACGAGCTTTTGGTTGTGGACAAATCGGGTAACTGTACGATGATAACCGGCTCTGGCACTACCTGGAATGCAACAACACTATGGACCGACCCGGGAACACCGGGCCTGGCGCGTGTTGCAGTGGGTGATGCTGAACCCACATACGCAGGTAAGGAGATAATCGTTGGTGGTGATTCCAATAATGTTGGTATCATCAGGCGTGTTGGTGACACTTGGGAAGGTAATGTCATATTTACCGATTCGGACAGTATCCGTGGTTTGGCTGTAGGTGATGTTGACCCGACCCATACGGGAAACGAGATACTGGTGTTCAGTTATTCAAAAAGGGTCACGATGCTCACCGGCAGCGGCAATTCATGGAAGAACACGGTGCTGTTCACCGATACTGGCCGCTCGCACGACCTGGCAGTTGGAGAATTTGATCGGGAGCACAAGGGCCAGGAGCTGGTCTTCGTCGGGTATTCCAACAATATAACAATGCTGAAAAACATCGAACAAACCGAAGATCCGTTTTTTGATATATACGGTTATCCGAGTACCCAGAGTGCATATTCAGGTGATACGGTGGAGTTTACGCTGGGCGCCATATCATTGGGCGGCTTTAACGCACCAGTACATTTTTCGATATCGGGTTTGCCCGATCGGTTGACCGCGAGCTTTTACCCGTGCACTGTGATCCCGGATTCGTTCTCTACCTTGACACTCAATATACCTTTCACCAATATATCCTCAACTCACGAGCTACAGGTGAATGGAACCAGCGGCGGCATTGTCCAGGAAGTTTTGCTGCAATTGCGAATAATTGGCGATACCGAGGCGCCCGTTGTGGAGTATACCTACCCTGAGGCAGATGCTGAAGCCATACCAATAATGGCACCAATCATTATACGATTCTCTGAATCCATGGACCCGCAGTCATTAAATGAAAGTTCGGTGACGATAATCGAGGACGAATCAAACACGAAATATACTGGTACATTCAAGTATGAAAAAGAATCCAATATGTTATTGATAAGTGAAATTCACAAGATAGGCGACACTACAAGTCCGTTACCCCGATCAAAACTGATAAAGGTTTCAATAGGCAAGGTGGTAATGGATCTGGCCGGAAATCATCTAAGCGAGAGATACCACTTCAAGTTCATTACCGAAAAAGAAACTCAACCTGGTACAGCTACATTGGAGATAGAAGCGGTTTATCCAAACAAAGCAAGCGCTGGCATTCCAAACGACTCGCCCATAGTTATTAAATTCAAAATACCGATGAACAGCACCACATTAAATTGGGAAAACATCAAAATAACAACCGATCTGGGTACGGAATACATTGGTAATATCAATTATGATCCAGACTCTTCGACACTGACGATCATAGATCTTCATACGGTTGATGATTCGGTCACCGGTTTTATAAACAGGTCAAAGGTTACGGTAAAGCTAACCACTGGAATTTCAACTATAGACGGTAGATCATTGTCCAGTGATTATTCGTGGTCTTTCGATATTGGTGGATCCGACCATGAAGACAACGGCGATGAAGATGAAGACGCAAAAGAAAACGAGTTTGATGCACAGATAAATATGTATGCCATAATAATGTTGACAATTATTATAATACTATTATTATTAATGTTCTTCTCCAAAAGGCAAGGTTCCAGTGAGTCAGAACCGAAACCAGGATCCGAACCCGAAACCAAACCAAAACGGAAAGTCGGCCCAAAAAAACGGGGCTTACCAAAGAAATAATATCGGAAAAAATAATTATTAAACAATTTAAAGGCAATTTCTTATGAGATCCACACACATCTTTTCCGGGAAAAAACTATTTGAAAGATCAATTTGCCTGATCGTTCTTTTAATTTTTTTCTCGAACATTATAATTCCCGTTGGGACCCCAACAACTAATTCATCCCCTTTGAGGGCCGAGCCGAAAGAAAAAGAACTATCGGAACTTCCAATGGCAAGATCATACCAAGAGCCAAGCTCACGTTCCCGTGCATCTGGCATGATCACAAGCATGGGTAAGAGCACATATATGGCACGTGAGATCCACAGGATCCACGGCAGCTCGCTGGCAGGTGGTATTGGGTATGGAAATTTCGATTCAGATGCCTACCAGGAATTGATAGTAATAGGCGGTTCTCAAAATGGGAGAGTCACTCTGATCGACTATAATGAAACAACATCTGATTTCGACTCGGAGATCCTGTGGTGGGACCCGGACGGCGGGCTCGTCGACATTGCAGTTGGCGAGCTTGATTCTGCACACCCGGGGCCGGAGATAATAGTGGGTGGTTTTTCCGGAAACTTGTCATTATTGTATTATAATGAAGGCTCCGGTACAACTAATGTCACCATCTGGAACACCTCACGACAGAATGAAAATACATTTAAATTGAACCATATCTTCGGTCTTGCCATAGGCGATATCGATGCCAGATATCCTGGTAACGAGATCGCGGTGGCCGATGCGGCCACTATGAACGTATATATACTGATCAACACGGGGACAGCCTGGACCAGCTTGGAGGTACCATTGGCCGACATGCCGCGTAATGTATACATTGGTGACTTTGACCGGGCATATCCTGGTGATGAATTATTGGTATTATGCGTGAACGGCCTGGTCTATCGAGTTGCCTTTGATACTGACCAGGGACAGTGGTCAGCTCTTGAAGTGTTCAAGGATGTGAATGCGGGTATGAGCGCTGTGATAGACGATTTTAACAGTTCACATCCGGGCTCCGAGGTGGTGATCGCCGGTCTATCCTGGAACACGACACTGATATGGGGATCGGGTTCAACCTGGTTTAATAAGACGCTCTGGCACGCTAACGGTGCATTAGAGGGCATGGCGTACGGCGATTTCGATAAACTTCATGACGGTAAGGAATTGTGCATCACAGGGTATTCCAACACTGCGGTAATGCTGTATGAGACCGGTTCAGGATGGTATAACGAGATGATCTTCTACGACCCAGACCCGTTGCAGACCGAATTGAACGGGGCGTTGGTCGTAGATTTTTCCGGTCCGAACAACCTAACCGACCTGCTGATAATTGGATTTACGGGTAAGGTTTGGATCCTGACCTTCGTACCTCCTGACTTCGAATTAACTGTTCTTGTCCCTTCCAACACGGTTCGTGCAGGCGAGTTTGCGACGTTCAGGCTCGATCTGGAAATATACAGTAGTTACAGCTCTGATGTAGTTCTTGATCTTACCGGTCTCCCGCCAGAATGTACCTACGATCTCTCACGTTCGATCCTGGCGCCCAAGCATGTCGGTGATGATGGGGGTACTGACACTTCAAATTCGGTGTTAACTGTCTACACGTCATCAGATACGCCACCGGGAACATATAACTTAACAATAACAGGCACAAGCCTGGATGATGACAGAAAAAGTATGATCAATCTTACGTTGACCATTACCCCGATACCGCCGCCGCAAAACTTCAGGCTCAAGGTCACACCGGAAATTGTCAATTTGAATCTTAGTTCGGATGAACGGTTTGCCAGGTTCACGGTTGGCATAATACCGGAAAACATGTTCAACGATCCGGTTACATTATATCTTGATGAAAAGACCATAAATACACTCAAATTATATGATGGGATCAATTACACAATTACCTGGGACGTCATTTACCCGGGTGATTATGCGGATATTAACATCTCGATCTCGGATCCGGAAGCCTTTGATTTTGGTGACGATGACCCTGGCCAGATCAAATTAACGCTCATCGTTCGTGGAAAGAATGCGGCACAAGGATTGGATCAGAGTGTTGGATTCACGCTGAACATATTGTCTACCGAAGATCGGGATGTAGACGATCGTGATGAAAAAGAACTGCTGCATTCCGATGATCGGATAGCTATAGGTGTAATTGTGGTCATAATCTTTATATTGGTCTTCATATTGATACACAAAAGGAATGATAAATATGGACAGAAATAATAACGTTCAAATGTTAAGTGCGATCTTGTTGATCTTACTCTGCATCATGGTAATATCCAGCTCCGATCCAGTTGGCATTTTCAATCTTGATGCTGATCATCAATCGGGTTCGGAGAGTGCCTTAGCCGTTTCCGGGCCGGGGTCGAGGGCTGGGTCAGAGGACATAGATGAGGATGCAAATTCAGGTATAAACTCATACTCACTGACCAAGTTCGCAACAGGCAGTACTCATCATAGGATCTTGGGCAACCCCGATGGAGATGTCATTAACCTGGCAATACCACCTGATATGCAAATAGTATCGGCCGGAATGCAGATATCGGGCCAGAAACCTGACTTGATAAACAAGCAAATCGTGGGCGAGCGGCCAATATATGTATCTGGTGCGGATTTCGATTCCGATGGAAACCTCGACATCATCACAACAGACCTACATGACCATCGGTTCTATGTGTTATTTGGCGACGGAAATCTCAAATTTCGCTCAACGATCCATTATCCAACGGGCGATCTGCCGATCATGGGCACCATCAACGACCTGAATAATGACGGCAATTTGGATTTTGCAACCGCTAATGAAGGAAGCAACACATTCACGGTCTACCAGAACTCGGGGGCCGGTGATGTTGATGGTAATGGCACCTTCATAAACAGAAAGGATTATCAGATCGGGGATATGCCGCGCAGTATCACCAGTGCGGATTATAATGGTGATGGCTGGGTTGATCTCGCCTCGATCTCCAGTAATGACGACCAGCTCTGGGTTAACTTCAACCGGAAGAATGAGTCTATCGCATTTTCTGAACCTGAAAATTATTCGCTTGACCGTTCACCGGTGGGTATGACGAGCGCCGATCTGAACGATGATGGTCATCCTGATATAATGATCGTCCATGTGGGCGCCAATATTTACATAGATGGTAAACGACATTCTAATACTGTCTCGATATTATTAAACGACGGCACTGGTAAGTTTCAACCAAAAGTGGACTACATAGTTGGTCTTAAACCCACCGAAGTTCTAAGTGCCGATCTCAACAATGACGGCTGGCTCGATCTTCTCACATCAAATCAGGCTGGATATAATGTCTCGGTCCTATTGAACAGAGGCAGGGGCGACGGTAGATTCTACAATGCGATCAATTATTCATTGATACCTCGCGGCACCTCGGGCAAGAGAACCGATATCGGAGATGTGGATGGTGATGGCGATCTTGATATCGTATCATTATGCGCCGGTATGAATTTCATTAATATTCTTAAGAATAAGGGTGACGGCACTTTTGAGAAATATGTAAACTATAATGCGGGTCATTCTCCATTGGACCTATTCTTAGGTGATCTGGACAACGACGGTGATCTGGATGTCACCACTTCAAATGTAAAAGACGGCACACTTACTTTGGTCCCCAACAACGGTGACGGCACGTTTTCGACCTACGAGTTCTACTATGTTGGCGGTTGGCCGCGTGGGCTAGCCATGGGCGACATCGACAACGATGATGATCTCGATCTGGTCACGGCAAATTATCTCGGCGGCTCGCTGTCGATCAGATATAATGACGGTACCGGATATTTCCCAAAACATTTCATCAAATATATTGCAGTTGAACCGTTCGCGGTGATCATCGAGGATCTTGATATGGACGGCAGCTTGGATATGGTCTCTGCTGACGAGGGGTTATTCGAACTGGTTTTGGTATACAATGATGGTAATGGCAATTTTACCAAACGCGAAAATCTCCATTATGATATCGGCGGTTATCCATATGCAATACTATATCATGACCTCAATGGTGATGGTATAAAAGATCTTATCACTAGTAATAACGGTCAGAACTCGTTATCATTCCTGTGGGGCCAGGATAACAATACTTTTACACCGTTTGTGGATTACTATTCCAAGGAGCTGCGACCATTTGGTATAGTGGTGGGTGACATAGACGGTGATGGCGATGACGACCTGGTTTGCACAAATCTGGGCTTCGATACCGATCCGGAATATAATCTGACATTCTTGTGGAATGATGGCAACGGCACATTTACTTCGCACGAAAATATGGAGGTAGGCGCCGATCCAGTCAATTTAAGATTATCCGATATTGATCTTGACGGTGACCTTGATATTGTAGTCGCCAACATGGGCTCGAGCAGCGTTACCATACTAAAGAACCAGAATAACAATAGTTTTGGCGAGCGTCGTGATTACCCGGTAGGGCCCGAACCCATGTGTGTGAGCTTGAGCGATCTGGATCATGACGGTGACCTTGATATTGTTACGGCCAATCATGGTAATGATTCGATCTCTCTCATGTATAACCTTGGCGACGGTACATTCAGCGATCATGAAGAATATATCGTGGGTACCCAGCCAACATATGTTGTGGTTGGGGATTTCAATTCGGACACCAACATTGACATAGCCATCTCCAACCTGGTAACAAGTACGATCTCGATCAGGCTGGACATGTTCTATCCCGGTAATATCTCGGTGGACATCGGCAATGACGGGTCTGAAGATTTCAAGTATTCGGGCAAGCTGTCAACCGATGTGGAAATCCCCGATTTCGCCGAGACATTGAACTCATATCTTAAATTGCACGAGACCGATCTGACCACCACGCCAAACGGGCAGGTGATACTTGTACCTGTCAAGATCAGTTCGGACATTGTCGGTTCAATAGATATCTCGGGTCTGAAGATCGATTACGATTCCGATAACGATAACATACCGGACGTCTGGGAAACGAAATACGGTCTGGACCCGCATGACCCTTCAGATGCAGGTCTGGACGCCGATGGTGACGAGTATTCAAACCTGGAAGAATATCTCGGCTATGACGGCAAGGCGGGCGGCGACGATTCAACCGACCCGACCGACCCTGACGATATCCCCAATAAAAGTGAAGATGATAACGATGATCCCGGTTGGTTCATACCCGGGTTCGATTCGGGGTTGATGATCGCGAGTTTAATTGTTCTGATGATCGCTCTCAGATCTTCTGACCGACGTAAAGATAAGAAGAAATAGTGCTTACTGGTCGAGAGTCTAAAGAGTCGAGAGTCTAAAGAGTCGAGAGTCTAAAGAGTCAAGAGTTATGGGAGTTGTAATTAGGGGTCAGGTGTTATAATTTAGGGGTCACAACAAGTTCTTAATTTTAACTTTTACAATTTGCAATTTGACTTTTCCAATATCCCAAGCAATAATTACTTGCATTGGTCTTCCTTTCTCATTTGCTCTTCACGGATCAGCGATGTCATTAAATGCTCCAGCAATAGGTGAATATCCTCGATCCTCTGCATGTAATTGCTCGGCACCACCAATGGCAGCCGGGCAATGTCTTTTAGTTTACCGCCCGAAAACCCCGACCAGCCAATGGTCACTGCACCGTGTGCATTTGCATACTCCATGGCTTTCAGTACATTCGGGGAATTACCGCTGCCGCTTATACCTATCACTATATCACCGGGGTTCAGCAAATTTTTCAACTGTTCCACAAAAATATCATCGTACGAGCTGTCATTACCCCAGGCAAGAATTGACGGTACATTATCGGTAAGCGAAACAGCGCGGAACCTTGGAAACTTAGGGTTGATGGTTCCTTTTGCAAGATCACTCACGAAATGTGAAGCCGTTGACCCTGAACCGCCGTTGCCCATAATGTATACTGTTTTATTCTCGCTTCGTGCCTTAAGCAGTGCTTCCACGACCTTATTTACCGATCCCGCCAAATCCGAGTTAACCATATCGTCCAATATGCGTTTGATCCGTGTTATGTAATCGTTCACAAACTCTGTTCGAGATTCATCCATTACTCTCAACTCCGATATTTGAAAATGTAATTTTATTATCTTTTGGAAAGTTTTGATTCACGCCAGGCCGTTTTTTTTGTCTCGACATCTTTTCTCAGAAAGAACTTGCATGTGAAATACCCGAACGATGAAATAAAAAGACGGACCAATTTCCAGACAGATTCGTTCGCGGTGATCTTTAACATCTCGATAATGTTGTATTTATTCCACAGTGAACCGTGCTTCAGGGTAAGCTCTTTACGGCCGAACCCGTACCAGAACGATTGTTTAACGAACCCGCGAATGGAATCACGGACACGGTGATATACTATGGCTTCGGGGCGGTAATCCAGTTTATACCCCGAGTCCACTGCGCGGAAGTTCAGATCAACTTCCTCGGCTTCTTTGAATGACGGGTCAAAACCATGTATCTTTTTAAAAACCTTCTTTGAATATGCAAGGTTACAGCTTGGATAGGTCACATCCATGCCTTTATGCTCGATACCCACGCGCTGCAGATTGCTGAACGCCTGATAACCCAAGCGTACGCTTTGGCCCGCAACCACATCGGCCGATTTAAAACCCGCGACCAGCTCTTGGATCCAGAATGCATTGGCTATGCAATCCGCATCAACGAATGCTATCCCATCACCTGTTGCCTTGAGTGCGCCAAAGTTCCTGCCCTCGCCGCGTGTGCCGCCATGAATGTACAACTTGACAAAATCGTATCTACGCATGTACTTGCGCACGATACGCTGTGTGTCATCATCGCTGTTGGCATCGACCACAATAACTTCGTGTGGTTGTACGGTCTGCGTGACCAGGCTGTCCATAAGGTCATTTATATAACTCTCTTCATTTCGTGTTATGATCACTACACTGATTTTCATATAGATTCGTTTCAGTTAATTGTTAAACATTTATCTAATTTACGGCACGATGAAGAAAAGAAAAGAAGGGTAAGCTAGCCTCGCTAGAGGGGATGGGATGCACTCTAACAACTAGCTTAACCTTCGTATGTTTGAAAGTATGTAACTATATAAATATTTTTCGATTAATCGAAAGTTTTAATAGATTTTAATGCTGTTTCCCTATTACAACGTATTCCAAAAATGACCTCAAGTGGGTGATCTTACGCATTGAAATTGAACCATATCAACCACATTGAGGGGCATAATAAGATTGGAGAGGGTAGAATGACTATGGTATTACCTGGTGTGGAAATTCAAGTAGTTAAAGAAATAGTTGCTGGACAATTAAATCCGTCAGGCATTTTAGGGCTGATCGGAATAACCGAAGAAAATGTGGACGGCTCATGGAAGAAGATGGGTCGTGCGAGCTCTTATAAAGCATTAACGAACCAATATGGTCGTTCAATAGATTTCACCGTCCCCGAAGCGAAGCAGGCGTTTCAGAACGGTATTTCCGAAATCGTCATGGTTCCCGTGACCGGATCGTCCATGACCAAGGCGGCATTAGATATGAAGGGTAAATCCGGCGACACGGTGTTCAAACTTGCCGCACGTGCAAAGGGCAGCTGGGCAAATAATATACATGTAAAAGTCGAGGGCAAGAAAGATGACACAGGTAAAAAGATCATGGTCAGGCTTACACTGAGTTACAAGGATAATGTCGAGTTCTACGATAATCTATATCTCGATCCGGCCCATGATAGATATTTCTGCAATGTGATCAACAGCCAATCAGATCTTGTGACGGCAACAAACCCAGCTAACAAAAAGGGCGGTAAAAAGAATAAGAAAGAAGAAGTGCCCACACAAGGCGAAGAATCAACGGGCGAGGCAAATGAAGAACCTGTTGACACGGGTTTAAAGGAACTGCCGGTGGATACAGAAACCATATTATCCGGTGGCGCCAGCCCTACAGCAAAGGATTTTGATAATGCATTAATAGAACTCGAATCCGAAGATGATGTAGATCTTATCCTCCCGAGTATTGAAAATTATACAGACTGGGATCTGGCCAAGCATGTCTATGCAAGTATCGACGCACATTGCAAGGTAATGAGCGGTAACTGTATGAACAGGATCGGTTTGGGATCAGTGCCGCCGCCACAAACCTTCACCTCAGTGGAGGACGAGGTGGACTTCATATCCAGACAAACCTTGACAATGAATAGTGATCGGTTCGTATTGGTCGCGCCGTATGGTGTATCGGGCGCCGTTGCCGGTCTTGTGGGTAACCTACCGGTACATCAATCACCAACATTCAAAACCTTAGCAGGTGTAGCCGAACTTACCCAAAAATATGCGCCATCACACTTGAAATCATTGTTGAAATCTAATATATTAACTCTCGAGGCCAAAAAAGGCAAGGGGATAATAATAGAGAAAGGCCTTACAACCAGTGGCGAACAGATCAGTGTCCAGCGTGTAGCCGATAAAGCGGTCCGAGGCACAAAGATGATCGGTGACCTGTTCATTGGTACACTGAACAATGTAAACGGTCGAAACGCATTACGCGAGAAATGCATCGAATTTTTCCTGCAGATGGAGAAGGAGGGTGCTATCGTACCGAGTGCGGACGGTTCTGATCCGTCATATAAAGTTGATGTGTACGCCACCGATGATGATATATCCAAAGGTATCGTGCGCCTTGATATTGCGGTTCGGCCGGTTCGTGCGATCGATTATGTATATGGCACTATACTGGTTCGTGCTTGATGTTAAATGAAAAATTGATTAAATTATTGTATTTTGACGTTTCGAATAGAATGTTGGATATATCTCTGAGATGTCGGGATGTTCTATATGTCGTTGAGATATCGGGATGTTCTAATTGTCGCTGAGATGTCAGGATGTTCTAATTGTCGCTGAGATATCGGGATGTTCTAAATGTCGCTGGGATGTCAAGATGCATAAATGAATTAACGTAAATAAATCATACATCCTAATAATAAATTGAAAAATAGAACATTCTAACAATTAATCGAAATATAGAACATCCCATTAATAAATCAAAAAATAGAACATTCTAACAATTAATCGAAAAATAGAACAATAAATCAATAAACCTTCAAACTAAAGAACATCCTAATAATTAATCGCAAAATAGAACATTCTACAAAAGGTTGTGTGTGATATGAAAATTGGCGAAGGCAAAATATTAGATAAAGAAAATGAGCGTCCGGAGACTGCTGAGCGTCAGATCTATGGCCAGGATCTATTAGATGAAACTAAAACACCCACTTCATCTGGCGGGAACGATAATATATTGAAGAAATCAGATGTTCTGCTTGGCAAGAAGAAACACCTGACCGTACATCTGGAGCATTATGATAAGGATGTGATCATTCGACCGTTGTCCGATGGCGAGCTATCTGCGGTCTTCGATGTGATCGGCAATGTTCCGTTGAACAAGGACGGTTTGCCAGACCTTAATATGGTGGATATCGGAACCAACCTGCGTGCACTGCGTATGATCACAGCCATCGGTCTAGTGGAACCTGAACTGACAGAGGATGATGTGGGCGAGATGCGGTTCGGCACACCGGGAATACTGGCGAAACACATCCTGGAGATCAGCGGTTTATCAGAGAGCGCCGGTGATGACACCGAGAAATTTCGCAATGACGCCTGAGGGGCAAGAGTTATCTTCTCTATGTTTGGATCTCGGCTATAAGCTGGAAGACTGTGCTCGTGACCTGACACGGACACAGATAAATTTTTTATTGATCGCCAGACGTTTACGTTTTAAGGCTGAAAATAAAGTTGCCGATGATGTAGAACTTGAGCAGATGCTGCAGTCAATGAAAGAAGGATAAGAAAGTGATTGTTTATTGATTGGTTAAATTCCAAGTTCCAAAAGCCAAGTTCCAAATAAATTCCAAAAACCAAATTCCAACTGTGGAAAAGGCAAAACATAAAAGGAAAAAATATCACTTTTAACTATTAAAAAAATAAAAGAGCCAGGACAAGCGGATGAGAATGGGGTTTACCCAGCTCGTTGAATTATTCGGCGCACCTGTGCACTAAGCGATGAATGGTGTATGTCCCTGCAGTGGGTGTTGGGGGATTTGACTGGATGAAGAGATTTCAGGTTTAGGGTGTGGCTGAACCGATCAGATGAATCTGAGCGACTTGGCAAGCGAGATGGAATAATTGAAATAAGGTTTTTTCGGAAGATTTTATATAAACAGAAGTAAATTCCCCGCTCTCTTATTATATAACATTGTTACATACAATGTCCATGTTATAAAGGAGGTAATAAAATGGTTGAGAAAAAACCTATCATCAGGCTGTTTTTTGTCAAAATCAAGGAAGCATTTAATGATCTATCCGACGAGGAAAAAATGGCATTCATGAGTAAGGATCGCAAGAATCTGGACGAACTCGGGTGCAAATTTGAGACAATTAACTGCAGTGGGTCCAATGAAGAGTGGCAATTTATTGGGATCGAGGAATGGCCATCCATGGAAGCTATTGAGAAGCGTGCCAAATTCGAACAAGAAGAACTGGAAATACCCAAGTATGTTGAATCGAAGACTATTTTGGGTACTCGTGAATCTTCTGAGGATTATGGTAAAGAATGAAACCGAACAAATTAATGGACTATAATTTTCTTCTTATAATATATCAAAACCGTGCCGAGGAGTGCGAAAGGGGGACGGTTTTCACCACCGCAGGCACGCCGGGTGGGGGATAGCCAGATGGTGGAATTACAGGCATCACCCTGTAGTACACCCCCATTGTCCGCCGCAGGCTGACGAGGGGATGCATTAATTATTACATTACGTTATTTTTTGATTACTTTTTTCTTTTGGAAAAAGATTGTTGAATATATTTATTTAATTCATCCCGACTTCTATCAAGATATAACATAAAATATTGATAAACCTGTAAAAGAAATTCATATGTCAATAAAAATTTTATTTCTCTCCCCTTAGTAAACCGATTTTTGTTGCCAGAAAAATTAGATTTCCATAGATCAAATTTTGTGCAATTATTGAGAAACTTAGTATTGATTTTTCCAGCATTATGAACTAAAATATGTCTTATTTGTAAAATAAATCCAATATTAGCTTTTTCTTGTTCATTTTTAAATATTAATAATCTAAATTCTGAGAATGCTTCTTCGATTTTATCAATTCTTTGAAATGAATAATTTGTTTTATCATCATTTTTTATTTGAAGATATTTATCTCTAAAAAAAGATTCTAAGGTTGTTACAATAGAAATCAAAGTTTGTTCATATGCTACCTGATCTGTTAATTTATAATAATCATCCATTGTTGGTTTAATTTTATTTATATATTTCTTCTTTACAGAATTAACAAAATTATTTCTTGTCCTTTTTAGATTCGGGAAAGTGTCAAAAATATCTTTAGGTAAAATAGATGATTTATCAAGATCAATAATCAATTCTGAAAACCAATTTCTAAGAATTTCTTTTATCTTAATTAATTCGAGTAATCTAAGTGATTTAGTTTTATTATAATCATACGCTAAATCTTGATTATACATAAAATCCCCCTTATAGTAATAATAATTCCACCTATTATATTGATTTTTATTATAAATACTAATAAGAGGTCGGTGAATTTATTATTTTTTTTTTATTGTAAGATAAAGCGAGTGTTTCTTAGTTGCTTGTGCGCATTAAGCGATTAATAGCGGGTGCCTGCAGGGGGTGTGGTCCGATTGGTGCGAAGCAACCGAGGTAAACCCGAAGGGGCGAACGAAGTGAGCATGTGGGTTTACCCCTCTATTTTTTCGTGAAAATTTATCATAACCATTTTACACTTTCCAATTTGCAATCTTCAATTTCCAATATACTCATCGAATATATTCATTCAATTAATTATTCTTTCTTCTTACTTGACCACTTCAACAACATGATCGGTATCACAACCATGGCCAGGATCGAGCTGTAAACGATCGTCATCCCTGCGATCACACCAAAGTGCTGTATCGGCGGTATGGGCGAGATGATCAGCACGATAAAGCCGCACACCGTGGTCAACGCAGATATGAATAATGCCGCGCCTGTATTACGTATTGTTCTGTTGATCGCCTCGTGTTTGTCATGTTTTTTCAATTCCTCGCGAAATCGTTCTATTATGTGGATACCGTAGTCTATGCCCAATCCTATTGTCAAGGCGGTAATCGACACCGTGAATACATTGATAGAAATTCCGAAAATATACATGGTCCCCAGGATCCAGATAGATGATATTAAAACAGGCGTGATGGCAATTAGACCAAGGATAACATTACGATAAATTATTATCAATATCACCAAAGCGAAAATGACCGCAATAATGGTGGACATCACCTGGCTGTCCTGTAGCGAGTCCATGGTGGTCACGGTCAGAATTGCATTGCCGGTGGCTGACGACTTTACACCTTGGATATCCTCGGCCGATATGTCATCCTTCAGCTCGGAATACATCTCACGCACTTCGTGCGAGTCCTCGGTGGTTATATAGACCCGGATCAGGGTCGATCGATATACGCCGTTTTCGTCACGAGATAATATTCTGGCAATATCTGACTGCAGCAGAAAAGTATATTGCTTGCCCGGATCGTCCTGATCCGAAGTTGCACTGGCCAGATATAAATGATCGAATACCATCCTGACGCCAGCATCATCAGCAGGTAGATCATCACTATCTGCATTCACTTCTACTGCCAGTGATAAGTTGCTCCTGATCGCATTCTGCACATGATGGACAACGGTTTCTATACGCGGCTCGTCATTAACACGCACCACATATTTATCATTCCTAATATTTTCTTCAATGTCCTGTATCTTTTTCAAAACATCAATTGTGGCCAAGCTGCCATAGCCATTACTCTGGTCGATGTCTGTTGTTTCGAGCAGGATAAACGTCTGCGAGAAACTCGAACCATTGAACGACTCTTCAAGTTCCGTATGAGTTTGAAGCGACTCCCAGTCATTCGGCAAGAAATCCTTGTCATTGAATTCGGTGCGTACATTCATTGCAAATGTGACCGCGGCAAGAGTGATCACCACAACTACCACCATTACCAGTATTGGATAATATAGAACACTTCGTGATGCGGTATGAGTGCCCAATTCCACCACATACAGCTCTTTTTCCTTACCGATCCTCGGGTTTTTCGAGCTTTTAATGTCGATCAGCCATCTGGCCGAGGTATTGAAAGTTATTGTAAGCAGGAATGCGTAGAAAACCCCCAGACCACACACCAGCCCGAACTCGCGCACCGGCGCTATGCTGGAGGACAAATTCGACATGAACGCAATTATCGTTGTAAACATCGCCAGGAACATTGCGGTGCCAACCGAACCAACGGCGATCTTTAACGATTCGGATATATCCTTACCGCGGTGCAGTTCCTCCTGGTATCTTTTCGAGATGTACACCGAATAATCCACGCCAAGCCCGATTATCAACGGGATGATCGCAACCGTGATCACGGTGAACTCTATACCCAGCAATATCATCGAGCCAAAGGTCCAGACAACTGCCAGGCCAAGGGTGACAAGCGGGATTATCACATACGACAGTCTGCGGAAGCTCAATGATAAAATTATTGTTATCAAAACGATAATTGCGATCCCCAGCATTGAAAAACTTTCAGACGAGGCCTCATCCAGGTCTGCCGAGATAAGATAACTGCCCGTATGGCTGATGATAAGCTCATTATAATTATCTGTGGTAATGGTGTCTCTTATTTCCACACTGGTTTCTTTTAATACGGTATCGTCCAGGCTGCCGTTGATGAAGATGATCATCAACGTGCTTTTGGCAGTGGGTTTCTGCGAATGATAATCAAAATCCTTATCCAAAAAGATGTCCACCAGCTGGCGAAGAGCGTCAAGTGAAACATCGGCGGGGAGGTTCAATAGTTGATCAAATTGGGCTATATCTATGGAACCGTTCAGTAACTGGAACATTAATGTTTTACCGGACTCCAATTGCTGATCACTTAGATCACTGAAACCAGGATAGCTCTCGTTATAAAACTGCTCAAAGACGACTTCAAATAGCCCATCGATCATAGAAACTATGCTTACAACATTTTCGACATGATACTTGTTCTTGCATTCCTGATAAATATCGTACTGCTGTTGCAGTGCATCTGGTGTGAGAACATCATGCTTGGAATTGTCATCTTGTATGTAGATTATATGCACGGCGGAATCATCACCGAAATACTCGCCAACGCGCTCGTTTGCGCGAACAATATCGTTATCTGGCAAAAATCTGTTCAGATTGGTTTTGAACTCGATCTTCGGTATGACCAGGGCAAAACCCATACTGATCAGTAATATTATAATAATTATCACTGGTGCATATGTGGTGACCATCCGGCCGAGCCAGCGAAACATGGTATCATTTACTTATTATTGGGATAATATATCAGTGTTTTGATTTTGTAGAATAAAAAATTTCGGTTCTTCTCCAATTTTGGTAAAGAAAAAAAATATTATATCGAAATATATAAAAAATAAAACCTAAATTGTAACCCCTGAATTGTGACCCCTGACCCCTAATATTGCGCAAATTCGGAGAAGGAAGATAATGGTATTAAATCTTTATCATTATTAAATATTTAATGCAAAATAGAAACATTTTTATCTTTAAAAGTTATTGTTGTATCATGGTTTCAAAATATGATGTTTTTTATGTAATTGCTACTAAAGGCGAAATTAGAGTTGCAGATATTGTAGAAACACTACACAAACCAAAAGAAGAATACCAGAGTATTTTTAACCATGTTCTTTTACTTGAATCCGAGAAACTTGTGATCAGAAAAGACACTATTAAGCCGATCAAGAATAAAAAGAACATTCTTTTATATCATCTGATTAGATTTTGTGTAAGTAATAAAATGAATTATAATTTGTTACTAAAGTCTACTATGGTCAATTTTATCCAACAAGCATCACAAAAAGAATTTTTTACAATAAAAGATGTTGATATTAATCCACGAACTTTCAGTTTCTATATTACTGCTTTATCAAAATATGGTATGCTGTTAATAATATCTCGAAAACCGTTTACTTGTAAATTATTAAGACATAGTTTTTTTATTGATCTCTTTAATTATTATAATAGAAAAGTTGATTTTTATAAGCCTGAAAGACATTCTTTTCAAAAAGATATTAAATCCGAACTTCGTTCCTACAAACGGAATCTCAAAATCAATTATTCTATACTGGATGATCTAGAAAAACAACAAGAAGTTGATTTTATTTACAGTAGTTTACATTTGGAAGGGAATCCATTAACATTACCCGAAACTCAAAAATTGATTTTAGAGGAAGTTCTTCCCGATAAACATAAATTAACACATATTCAAGAGGTTACTAATTATAAAGCCGCTGTTGATCTAATGATCGAAAATGCAAGAAAGAAAATAATTCTTGATCTTCAATTGGTTTTAAAATATCATGAAATTGCTATGGCACATATTCATGGTTCCGGTCAAATTCGACGACAAAATGTTAAAATAAAAGGAAATCCAAATTTCAAAACATGCGAATGGCAATTGATACCTGTTAAAATTAAAGAACTTTTTGATAAATATTTAGAATTCATTAATACAGTGAAAAAGAATAATATTGAAGATATAATTTCCTTTTCTGCGTTTTTCCATAATGAATTTCAAAGAATACATCCATTCATTGATGGAAATAGTAGAATTTCTCGATTATTAATGCTTCATCTATTAAGGTCCCATGATATTCCCGTGTTAGATTTACCAATTGGTTATTTTGATTTATATATGGATCTAACAAAAAGATCTAAACATCGTGATGATGAGGCATTTCAGCAAATTCTTGAGGAAATAATATTTTTCTCTTTAAAAAGGCTTAATAGTTAATTTAAAGAAAGTTTCGAATAAAATAATTATGATTCTCTCAAAATATTTTTATATAACGCTTCATGATTGCGTATAACGGTTGGCGGATATAAGAAGTTGCCAAAGGCAATTTGGGCGAAGGGTCTGTAAGACCCGTAGCCTTATATCCGCCTGTTATGCGATGTGCACTGCGATTGCAAAGGTTTTTCCAGTATGTTCCAGATCCTTCATGAA